>CAYZKP010000024.1:460-9073 GCA_964479245.1 uncultured Candidatus Saccharibacteria bacterium
ACTTAATGGTTTTTTTTTTTTTTTTTTTTATTGCCTTCACGAGCGCCACCCCACCGCCGGCAACAATACCCTCTTCAATCGCCGCTTTTGTCGCCGCGACAGAATCTTCGATTTTAAGTTTTAAATATTTCATTTCTGTTTCTGTCGCCGCACCAACCTTAATGACCGCAACGCCTCCGGAGAGTTTCGCGATTCGCTCTTCCAATTTTTCAAGATCAAATTTAGATTCAGTTGTTTCCGCTTGACGACGCAACTGCGCTACTCGACTTTCAATGTCAGCTTTTTTGCCCTTGCCGCCCACAAGCACCGTATTGTCTTTGGTCGCCACCACTCTTCGGGCTCGGCCAAGCATCGCAACTTCAGCGTTTTCAAGTTTCACGCCGGTTTCTTCAGAAACAACTCGTCCGCCAATCGTAATTGCAATATCTTCAAGCATCTCTTTTTTGCGGTCTCCGTAACCGGGAGCTTTCACTGCGAGAATGTGGAACGTGCCACGAATTTTATTCACCACAAATGTCGCGAGTGCCTCTCCTTCAACGTCATCAGCAATAATAACGAGCTCTTTCTTGCCGCTATGCGCCAGTTTTTCAAGGAGCGGTAAAATCTCCTGAATAGAAGATATTTTTTTGTCGGTTATTAAAATATATGAGTCTTGATATACTGCTTCCATCCGTTCAGAATTCGTAATCATGTACGGCGATACATACCCTTTATCAAACTCCAAGCCCTCAACAACCTCCGAATCAATACCAAAGGATTGCGACTCCTCAACGGTCACTACGCCGTCCTTGCCCACTTTTTCGATGGTGCTCGCAATAATTTTCCCGATCTCTGCTGATTCCGCCGAAATACTTGCAACTTGCATAACCTCTTCTTTGCTTTGAATCGGTTTTGCGATTCCCCGAAGAGCCGAAACCAGTTCCTGCGCCCCCGCTTCAATGCCAAGCCGCAAACCAACGGGGTTAACCCCCATGCCGATTTTTTTAAGGCCTTCATTAAAAATCGCCTGCGTCAGCACAACTGCCGTCGTAGTACCATCTCCCGCGGTGTCATTCGTTTTTTGCGCCGCTTCCTTCACAATTTCCACGCCCATGTTTTCACCTTTAACTTTAAGATCCCACTCGTTCGCGATCGTCAAGACATCGGTTGTAACCATTGGCGCTGCATATCCTTTGACTAACAACACATTACGCCCGAGAGGACCCAGCGTTAGGCGTACTACATCAGAAACCTTATTAACACCGTTTCTAATCGCGACATGTGCTTTTTCACTAAAAAGTATTCGTTTACTCATAAATAATTATTTAATTATCGCTAAAATATTTGACTCGCTTAAAATAAGATATTCTTCGTCATCAACCTTAATCTCGTCAGGACCGAATTTTGAAAAAATAACCGTATCACCCTTTTTCACTCTCATAGGAATTATATCTCCATTGTCATTTACGCGACCCTGCCCCACTGCAACAACCTGCCCAATTTCAGGCTTTTCTTTGTCAACGGTTTCGGGAATAATAATACCCGAGGCCGTTTTTTTATCTTCATTTATATCAACCGCGATAAGCACACGATCTCCAAGTGGTACAATGGTTTTTTTATCTTTTGCCATAATTTATATGATGCGTCTTCCCCAAGCATTGGAGAAAAATTACCTTGTAATCATTAACTTTAAACACGAAAAGTGTTTTGTAGGTAACAACCTATATTAAGAAATCATTATAAAGAAACCGCTTAACATGTCAATGGGCGCACAAGACAAGGTTTATCCTTCCGAATCACAAGGATAAACCTTGTGCTCGAGGATAACGTGTGAAAAACTCGTCAAGGATACACCTTGTGGGTTTGTTGGGTTGCCTTTTTGCATCAGTCTGCTATACTCCAAATTAATGGAATTACTATCCTCCATACTCCCGTGGATACAGATTATCCTCTCTGTTGCCCTTATTGGGGCCGTATTATTACAGCAATCTGGAGCTGGTATCGGTGGATCCTTTGGGGGCACCGATGGAGGAACGTTTTATACTCGGCGTGGATTTGAAAAATTTCTGTTTCAGGCAACTATCGTTATCAGTATTCTTTTCGCGCTCTCGGCATTTGTCACGCTTCTTTACTAAAGTGTGAAGTAAGCAATACATAGTAATAAACTTTGGAACGGAATTCATTGCTCTTTGCTCTATAGCAACTACTCTCTACTAACTACCATCTACCAACTATATAATTGTGGAACCCAATTCATCAGATCCTGAAAAACAGGAACACACAGACGACTTTTTCTCGGGAGATCTGCGCGCGTTTGCGCAATTGAGAAAACGGCTCGTGAACACAATACGCGCTCACATCAAAAGCGGATATTTCCCGTTTCAGAAAAAAATCTCTGCATACGTAGCGAGAGTCACTGCATATTGTACCCCAATTGTACAAACTTTTTCGCCAAGAGAAAAAATCGTATTTCTTGTATTGTGTGGCATTGCGTTTGTGAGCGGCGTGGGGCTCTTATTTAAAGCAAATTCCTTTTTTATGGTGGAAATCCCCGCCCGTGGCGGCACGATAACCGAAGGAGTGGTCGGAACGCCCCGTTTTATAAACCCTCTTTTGGCACTCTCCGACACCGACCGAGATTTAACACAACTCACATATTCGGGCCTTTTGCGCGCGAAGGAAAATGGCGAACTCATTTTAGATCTTGCAGAATCTTTTGAAATATCCGAGGACGGACTCACCTACACGTTTAAACTTAAAGAGGATCTGACATGGCACGACGGAGAACCGCTGACCGCGGAGGATGTTGTATTTACGGTAGAGCGAGTTCAAGACCCAACACTCAAAAGCCCAAAACGGGCAAGCTGGGAGGGAATAAGCGTTGAAAAAATAGACGATCGTACGGTGCGATTTGTCCTTTCTCGCCCGTACTCGCCCTTTCTTGAAAACGCGACAATCGGGCTTTTGCCGAAACATGCGTGGGACACGGTGAACTCAGAGCAATTTAATTTTTCGCAACTTAATATTGAACCAATTGGATCGGGCCCATATAAAATAAAAACGGTACGCAAAGACTCCGCGGGCATTCCTGAATATTATAATTTTATTCCCTTTAAAAATTTTGCACTGGGCAAGCCCTATATACAAAATATTCGGATTACATTTTATACAAATACTGACGCGCTTGTCTCTGCCCTTGAAAAAGGAGATGTGGACGCGGGAAGCGCCATTTCGCCCGAAAAAACCGAATTATTTATGAAAAACAAAAATCACATTATGAGATATACCCTGCCGCGAATATTTGGAGTATTTTTCAATCAAAATCAAAATGCAATTTTTACTGAGCGCACCGTACGTGAAGCACTATCCCTTTCGGTGGATAGAGAAAAAATAATACGGGAAGTGCTTCGCGGTTATGGCACCAGCCTCTATGGACCGCTTCCTCCGGGGTCGCTTGGTTTTATTCCGCAAACACCGAGAGAGCTTGAAACCACAAAAAAGAAAGCAGAGGAACTGCTTGATAAAGCCGGATGGAAAAAGAACGCTGAAACAGGGGTTCGTCAAAAAACAGTAAAAAAGAAAACACAAGAGTTGCGCTTTGCGCTTGCAACCGCCGATACCCCAGAACTAAAACAGACTGCTGAACTTTTGAAAGAAATGTGGAGCGAAATTGGCGTTCTCGTAGAAATAAAAATTTATAAGCCTGGGGATTTAAACCAAAATGTTATTCGTCCAAGAAAATATGATGCGCTCTTTTTTGGAGAAATTATAGGTCGAGAATCAGACCCGTTTGCCTTTTGGCATTCTTCACAGAGAAATGATCCTGGATTAAATATCGCGCTCTACACAAACATAACGACCGACAAATTACTTGAAGAAGGGCGCGCGACCCATGATATTGAAAAAAGAGCTGAGATATACAAAAAATTTGAACAAGAAATTATTGAGGATGTGCCGCTTGTGCCCGTGTACTCTCCTGACTTTATTTATATTCTTCCACAAAAAATAAAGGGGGTTGATGTCGGCACTATCGCCACTCCCTCAGAGCGCTTTCTTGATGTGCACGAGTGGTATATCTATACCGCATCGGTGTGGAAAGTATTTAAATAGAACGTAGAGAGTAGCGGGTAGAAAGTAGAAAAAACTTAAATCAGATTTCGTTACTACTATCTACTCACTGCTTACTACTCACTAACTTATGATTCAAAAATATTCGTTCAAAAGACCTGACAAAAAATTTAGTGGAAATAAAGCTCGTCCGCAAAGACAGCGCGCTTTAGGTAATCCCGATTTGCGACACATTCTTGAGGCAAGCGGAGCAGTCACGGAGCAAAAGCCACACGGGCATGGAGGAAAAAGAGGCGGGCACAGAAGAGCCGGGGAGAAACACAGACCGCACGGGAGAAGAGCACACGCTCACAAACGGGGAGCGCATGAATTTCGCGGTGGAGAGCAAAGATTTGAAAAGCAGGAACAATATATCCCCCCTCTTGCCTCGGGTAATATCCGCATTATTCCGCTTGGCGGCGTTGAAGAGGTAGGAAGGAATATGACCGCTATTGAAACAGAAGACGATATGCTTATTATCGACTGCGGCATCCAATTTAAAGAAGAAGAAACGCCTGGCATTGACTACATTTTGCCAAACACAAAATACATAGAAAAACGAAAAGATAAGGTGCGCGCACTCATTATCACGCACGGACACTTAGACCATATCGGAGGAATTCCCTACATTGCCCCGCGCATCGGCAATCCCCCGATCTACACGCGCAATTTAACAATGCTCATGATTAAAAAACGGCAAGAAGAATTTCCACACTTGCCAGCGCTTGATCTTAAGGTAGTTGAAAAAGAAGACGCGATTACTGTCGGAAAATTGCGCGTACGATTTTTCTCGGTTACCCATACGATTCCAGACTCAATGGGAATCATTATTGAAACACCATACGGAAGCATCGTACATACAGGAGACTTAAAATTAGACCATGTGGGAGGAGTGCCGACCGAACAGGAAGAAGCTCAATTTGCGCACTTTGCGAATGAAAATGTACTTTTGCTTATGGCCGATTCAACAAATGTTGAAAGACCGGGGTTTTCAATTCCCGAAAGCATGGTACACAAAAACCTTGATGAAATTATCAAAGAATCAACGGGGCGACTTCTTATTGGCACATTCGCCTCCCAGATTGAGCGCATTGTGCACGTTATAAAATCAGCCGAAAAATACAAAAAAAAGATTATTGTTGACGGACGAAGCATGAAGACAAATGTTGAAATTGCGCGCCTTGCGGGAATTTTTAACGCCGAAAAAAGCACAATCATTCCGATAGAAGAGATGGGTAATTATCCACCTGAAAAAATTGTTGCACTCGTAACCGGAGCACAGGGTGATGAATACGCCGTCCTTATGCGCATGGCAAACAAAAGCCACCGCCACCTCATATTAAACAAAAATGACACCGTCGTGCTCTCTTCGTCAGTCGTTCCAGGAAACGAGCGCAGCGTGCAAAAACTCAAAGATAATCTCTCTCGCCAGGGCGCGCGCATTATTCACTATCAAGTGTCTGATGTGCACTCAAGCGGTCATGCAAATCGTGATGAAACGCTCTGGATCCACAAAAAAGTAAAGCCAAAATTCTTTATTCCTGTCCATGGATATCATTACATGCTTCGAGTACACGCCGACATCGCGCACAAAGCGGGCGCACCGGAAAATCATGTCATCATCCCCGACAACAGCATGATCATAGAAATACAAGATGAAGGGAAAAAAATCACTACGCTTAAAGAAACTGCTCCCAAGGGCCTCGTGATGGTTGACGGGTTTACCGTGGGAGACATACAAGAAGTGGTCATCAGAGACCGACAGATGCTTGCGCAAGATGGAATTTTTATGGTCGTGGTAACGATTGATGTTAATAGCGGAAAATTACGCAAGTCACCGGACTTAATTTCACGGGGATTTGTGTACATCAGGGAATCTCAAGAGATGTTTAAAGAGGTTCGTGATGTTGTCAAAAGAACAGTTGAAAAAACCATTGTGGGAATGCGCCCCATTAACTTTGATTATTTGAAGGGCGTGGTGACCGACGAGGTCAGCCAGTATCTTTTCAAAAAAACAAACAAGCGGCCGATTGTGATTCCGGTCGTGCTCGGGGTCTAGAAATAAAGCGGCCATTCCCTGTACACTATGAAAAAGACATTTCCGGTTTATCTTATTACATTCCTGTTTTCATTTGCAGGAGCGCTGTCTCTTTATGTGAATTCATCTTTTTTGGGACAGTTTTTGGGGGAAACGGCAATCGGGTTTGTTTTTGCCGCAACATCAATAATCGTGATAGCGCTCTTTGCGATACTGCCTCGCATACTCGCCCGATTCGGAAACTTTAAAACGATGACCGGCGCGATTATTCTCCAGACGCTCTCCCTTATCGCGCTTGCGCTCCCCATTTCGCCGACAATGCTCATCCTCGCGTTTCTTCTCACACAAATTTGTACGGCGCTCATTTGGTTTAATTTCGACATATTTCTAGAACGATTTTCAATTGACACAAAAACAGGAACCACGCGCGGCGTGTTTCTTACGATAGCAAACTTTGCGATACTTTTGGGGCCCCTAACGACGGGATATATATTGCTTGACGGAGATTTTTACAAAATATATCTTCTCTCCGCGGTTATTCTTTTACCGATACTGTTACTATCCGTATTATTTTTAAAAACATTTAAAGACCCGGCGTATCACATTGTGCCATATATGCGCATTGTTAAAAATATCGCGCTTGCGAGACACCCAAACGACGAAATCAGGCACGCGACTATTGCAAGTCTCCTCCTTCGTTTTTTTTACTCATGGATGGTTATTTACACGCCACTTTACCTTTACAAATACATCGGATTTACGTGGTCTGAAATTGGCATGATTTTAACCGTGATGCTTGTACCATTTGTGCTGTTTGAAATACCAATGGGGCGGCTTGCGGATACCAAGATCGGAGAGAAAAAAATTATGATGTTTGGATTTTTAATTATGTCGACCGCGACCGCTTCTCTGTTTGTGGTAACCGAAAAATCAATTGTGGTGTGGGCATTGTTATTATTTACCACTCGAATCGGCGCGAGCTTTGTTGAAATCGCCACAGAGTCTTATTTTTTCAAACACATTACAAGCGTCGATACTGAAGTATTGAGCGTCTTTAGAAACTCGCAAGTATTTGCCGGAGTTGTAGGGCCGCTCTTGGCATCAGTGGTTATTTTTATTGCCGATATCCAATATCCATTTTTATTCACCGGCATCATTATGCTCTACGGAATCGTTGTTTCATACAACATGAAAAACCACGCTGTCCGCACATCCGCTGTCAGGGCAAGCAATCAGTAAGCCCTGTTGTTTTAAAACGAGAGAGAGGTTACAAACCTTGTTCTGATGAGTTCGCCATCTGTGTCTTTTGCGGGGACTTCTGTTTCAAAATCAAATATGCTATCGCCGTTATCGTCGTGCAAGATCGCGAAGTATGTCTTTCCGCCCTCAGTCGGTCTCAACAAATCAATAGATGAGCCGAAATATGTTCCTTCCTGAAAACGGCGTGCACCTAAAATACTTCCCATGGCGCCATCCGCTGTTTCCTCATGAATTGCGATCCAACCACTCTCTCCAAGGATAACCATTGATGTGACTACTGCATACGCTGCCGGCTGATCAGCAACAACAATGCTATGCTCTCCCGTGCGAAACGATGTATTTTTAGCGACGGTTCCTTCTTTGTCTTTGTTAGTCTTGCTCACCTCAAGCACCGCTCCGCCCTGTGCGCCATTAATTTTTTTCTCTACGACGTTTGCAATAAAATCCGTGCTTAACACTCCGCGTTCAACAAGCGGCACGGCAAATAACACCCCGATAGCAAGACCCCCTAAAAATGAAATCGTTGTTTTCATATTAAAAAAACTTCCTATGGTTCTGATCTTTTTTTCGTTAAACATATGTATATGAGTTGTTACTAGTAGTATATATATAAACATGCCACTGTCAAAGAATTAAAAAAACAGACACTAGCGGTCTGTTTTTTGTTTACTCTTGTTGAACACCCCCTGGCGCTCTGAAGCAACAACCTCTATCACCCTCTTTCTAATTTCGGCATCAGATTCGTCTAGATTAACAAACACAATCGCGACGCCTTTCTTATTTCTTTCGGGAAGCTCCTTTTCGCGTAAAGAAGTTTTGACATTTATACGAATTTCTCCAACGTCTGTCGAAATAATGCAATCAGTTGCTTCATCCATGTCTTCCTTGCGCGTACCATGCCGTATACCCTGCCACCATGAAGGCATGCGTGAACGATCATTGCACGCCTTCAGTATTCTTACTTCACCGGCTCTTCCGACCTCTTGCCCGATACGACCGAGAATTCTTACCGCTTGCGAGTTGTGTTTTCGGCGCCTGCTCATTGCAGAAGCGCTCCATCGTTTTATCTCTCTGTATCATAACACGCCACAAAAAACTATTTTATCCACACATTACACGTCAAACTTCCGCAATGGATGATTCGCCGAGCATGTGCGCGCGGAACAATAATTGCGCCCGTATTCAATAAGTCGGTATGTGAGCGTGAACCATTCTTTTTTTGGAAAAAG
>CAYZKP010000025.1:0-8474 GCA_964479245.1 uncultured Candidatus Saccharibacteria bacterium
AAATGTTCGTGAGATTTTTTCTCCCAGATGAATTTGTTTTGGAGCAACCTTGAGCGCGGCAGGCGCAATGATATCTTTCAACTCCAAAACGCCGGCCTCATAAATTTGCCGTGGCAAAATCGGAGCAAGCTCCGTCTGTCTTTCTCTTTTTCCAAATATTTTGTCTAATAAGTTCATAAGTATAAAGTATCAAGATACTCAAGTTCGTACCTGCTCCGGCACAATCGGCTTTTCCTGTTCGCCGGGATTGAAAATCTTAAAGTAAAGCTCTATAAGCTCTTCCGTCCCGAGTTGCGCAACTCGTATGCCGGTTCTTGAAAGACCCTGTGATACAACCCCCGCGCGCTGTTCAAGCTGGGTTCTGTTTTCTTCAAACGCCTCAAGCTCACTTTCGCGTTTTGTCGATTTTGTCGGGATAAGACCGCTGAGCGGTCCTCCTTTTTGAGTGAGGAGCGAATGAGTATACGGAATAACGATAAAAAATGTTTTTGTCATTATATTTACGCTTTCCGTAAATTTTTTTATGAATTCTATATACTCGGTTACTTGTATTTTCATCAACTCTGTCGTTTGCTCCGCCTTGCGGCTCTCAAGCAATGCTATATACGGTCTGATATCAAGCTCTCGTGATTGAATGAAAAATTGGACTGAGAAATCAAGTGAGTTTAAAAAATTTTGAAATTGAAATAGAATTGCCTGTTGTTCTTCTCCGGATTTAAGCGCAAAGTTTAAGGATGACGCCATAAGCACAAGGCGCAGAGAATTGTCCTTAAGAATGACAATTCCATTTCTTATTTCTTTTATCGGTACAAAATGTTGTGAAGCTTGGGAAACCATATAATTTCAATTTTAAATTTTGAATGCCGCGTATGGCCCTGAATCAAGGTATTATCAAATTATAACCTAAAACCCCCTTTTTCTTGCTGTTGCGTTCGCGTTTTTCGCTCTTTTTCTTCTCCCGCGTAAATACTTTCGTGCACGTCAAGACTCCATGCGATATCTTTGAGCTTGCTTTCAGAGAGGCGCGGTACCGGCACTAACGGCTCAGTGTAGAGAGCCTGCGTCTCATTTTTTAATTTTTTTTCTTCTTTTTTCCACACATATAATTTTTTTTGAAGCGCGTAGCGAAACGCGGACTCAAGCACGTTGATAAACGGTCTCTTGTTCACCTTGTAAAACGCAAGGGCAAGTGCGAGCCCGGCAACGGGAAGAATGAAGAATACCGCGGCATACAAAGGCAGTGCTTGATAAAGAATAAAAGAGATGCCCGTTCCTCCGCCAAGATACAAAAATTGCCGCCAGGTAAATGGCCCGAAAATTTTATCTTCTACCTCAATAAATTGTGGAACTTGAAAACGCATAGCCATTTAAGATTTACGATATAAGATATACGATTTATGATTTTAAAAAAATCTGAAATTTGAAATCTAAAATCTAAAATTAATCAATGGGTTCCCGATACGGATCTCCTCTATACTCTGTCTCTGTTTTTGGGATTTGAAACGGCCGTGTGAGTTTTTCTTCTATGCTGTTTCCTGGAATGATCGCAGGCAATTGTTCTTCTGCTTTGGCTTGAATCGGTAGTTTGTAGTCTGTAGTTTGTGGAGGTGGTTTTTGTTTTTCGGCTGGTTTTTGTATCTTGGCGCTTGTTTCTTTTTTATCAGAAGGATATTCTCCAAGCGGCGGTACTTGTTGATCTTTAGTTTCAACCGGAAGATTTTCTGGCGGCGGCGCCCCTTTTTCTGGTTGCTCGGGTTCCCATGTTTGTTGCGCTGTTGGCGCTTTAATTGTTGTCCTTTCTGTTTCCGGGGCTGTGCCAAGGGGTGGAGGCTTTTGTTCTTCTGGCGCTTCCTCACTTGAATACATTTGAAGTGGCGCAAACGGCCTTTCTCCGTCTTTTGTCGCCGGGGCGGGCTCTCGTTTGAGACGTAAAATAGGAGATTCTTCCGAAATAGTATCCCGTATCTCGTATCCCGTATCTCGTATTTCTTTCTGTTCGATCTTTGACTGCGGTATTTGTGATTTATCCCGCACCGTTGTCGGTTGTTGGTTGTCGGTTGTTTGTTCGTTTATGTTATGTATTTTCTTAAGCGACTCTCTGATAGGACGAAAAATCTGCTCGTTAATGTCAGCTCCGATTTTTTTTGCCAAATCAAAATCAACCGAAAGTCGTTTTTGCAAGTTTCTTATATAATCTCGAGGATGTGTGAGCCCAATCATGACAAGGCCGGTTTCATCCAAAAGTTCCCCCATTTTATCAACGTGAAGCAAATATTTGTGCCCTGTTTCTCGTATTGTTGTTCCGACCGACGGGGAGAGAATTGCCTCTTGCACGTCTTGGGGTATATTTTCAACATCAATCGGAGTATCCTTGTGCTCCTTGTTTTGGTTTAAATTTTGATTAGTCATGGTGTTGTTGTTCATGATTATTTAGGTCCTGATGACGCGGCCTCCCGTCTTCGTTGCGCTGCTTGTAAGCCCGCGAGAATTTTTTCTTTTTCTGCGAGTGCATCTTTGAATGGCTTGAGCGCGATATCATCTGCTCCGGCATTTACCTGTTTGGTCAGTCTGGCGCGAGCAACATTTACTTCAACTTGCGCGGCGGCTATCTTGTCAGCATCGGCTTTCTTATTTTTGAATTTCTCAGCAATACTTCCAAGCATCCCACCTCTTTCTTCCCAATATGTTCCAATAGCTTCTCGTGCGGCTACGCCCTTAATTGCCTCAACAGTTGCAAGCCGAGCCTCGTATTTTCTCTCCTTTGCCTCTCGTCTTCCTTTGTAGCCTCCACCAAGTCCTGCTGTCGCAACTCCCTCAAGTGCCGCAATCTGTGCTCTACCGAACACGGTTGCACTCTTTCGTGCTACCCACTCAGGATCCTTCAGTTTTTCAGTTGCGGCTCTGCCGCCGCCAAGTACCCCAGCAGTCGCATATCCAATTCGGAGCGCCTTCTTTGAGCCTCCATAAACCCCCTTTGCGCCACCAATCGTTTTGTTATAGCCGGTTTTCAGATAGCCAAGCGTTGATTCCGCAATATTTTGAGAGAGATTTTTTGCGGTTTTTACCGCTATCAATATAAGCGCGAGTAAAATACCGGCCTTAAAGACGACTTGCGCAATGACAGCTGTGAGGCTCTGCGTTGCGTTAGAAAGGGACAAGGCGTCTTCGAGAAAGTTGGCGTTAACAACAAATACAATAATGAGATATACGAAAAATAAGAAAATGGCCGCAACAAATGACTGATTTATAAGCATATGCCACCATCGTTGAGAGAATGATTTAGTTTCAGATAAAATCCATGCGATAAAGGCAAATGGAGCTCCTATCATAATAAGCCATAGAATAGGAACACGTACGAGAAAGATAAGTGCGGCCCAGCCTAGTGCATAAATCGTAATGATGCTGATAATCCCCCCGATTAAAAAGATTATCGCAAGCGCTATGTTTGTTGTCGTTTCATTATCTGTTTTGAACGTTTGTCCGCTGAGAAGGTATTGCGGATCAAAACCAGCGACGAGCGCCGAAGAAATATTTTTTACTGGCGTTTGTCCGGAGGTTGTAAGTATTGTTGGCGCAGGCGTTATGATGAGATTGTAGACGTATGTTGCAGCAATATTCCCCGTGTCAACCACAACTTGAGTGAAAAATAAACTAAAATTTACTAAAAATGCGACGATGATAACATTAGCAAGAATTTGTTTAGTGTCTGCCCCTATGCGTAATATCGTGCTGATGGCGACATAGAGCAAAATAAAAATAAATGCAATGTTTGCGAGATCTCGCACGATTCCCCATCCTTCCGTAACAAACTGTGAATTGTATATGTCTCCACTGATGGAAAATGAAACAACAACATTGAATATTTCCCCTACGATTCCGAGGATCCACGAAGGGATAAAGAAAAATAAATAATAAGACGCTACCGCTATACATCCGCTAAAACTAAAAGATATAAAACTTGCGCATGTGGGCAACGATCCGAGCGTTTCTGCTGGCGGCGGAGTATTTTGTGTCTGCGCGTATGTTATCGGAGGCGCTATCGGAGAGATTAAAAGGACAAATGCCACGCACCAGACAATGGCCGAGAAAATTATTATGTTTGCGCGGGATTTTTTCATAAATATTAATTACTTGGCGATGCAATCGTTACACCATATTTTTGGTAGAGCGCCAGCAGTTCGTTAACCCCTTCTTGCCGTATCGTTTGATTTGCGTTTTCGATCTTAAGCAGCGCGGCTCGTCCGTCTTGCCCCAAGACGCGTAGATCGTTTCTTCCTATTACAGCCTCGGCGAGTTGCTGCGCGTAAACTCCGGTGTCTCCAGTGAGCGCTTTAGAAAGAACGCTTTGGCCGGTCACTGTTTGAGAATTATTCGGACCTTGCCTACTCAACTCTGCAAATGCATTATTGATTTCTGCGGCGCCTAAAAGTCCTGCCTCTACAATTCCTTGCCAGTCGGCAATCATACGCGTAAGCGCGCTTCCTTCCGGCATCGTGTATGTCCACAAACCATTGCCGTCCACAATCCCGTAGGAAAGAGTGGTGTTTTCCGGTCCCGTGCGGGTAAGCGCGGCGACGACAATATCAAACACGCTTGGCGGATGTTGTTCGCTTAATCCCGAATGAGTGTGAAGAATCAAAACTTCGTTTGGTTTTCCGTTAAAGACGCCGTCAAGTGCAGCTTTTGGAATAAAGCTTGAAAGCGGAGTAAGCTCGGCAAGGAAAACCCATCCCGTACTTTCTGATTCAACGTCGGTTATGCCGTCGCCATTGCTGTCAATACTCTCTCGTTTTCGAGTGAACGCGTACGCATACTGTTTGTCACATGTTCGCGCGGCGTCTTTGAGTATCGCGATTCCGGTTCCAAAAGAAGTGTTTCCGGCAATTCCCGGCGGAATACAAGTGTCCGCGACACCCACAACGTTCTTTGCTTCACCGCCGAAAAATACCGCGACCAAACGATTCCATACTTCTGCAGAAAGGAGAAGGTTTGATGTTGGCCGATCCACTTCCCGCAAAATGCTTTCAAGGTCGCGATTTCTCACGGCGGTGTCAATGTTGAATATCATCGCGAGCTCTTCTTCCGCGGCAAAGATGGCGCTTGTGCCATGCACGGACTCTGCAACTTTTGAAAGTTTTACTCCAATGTTTGCAACTGCTTGCGCTGTGCCTGCCGGTTCAAGTTCTTTAAGGAGCGCGGCTATTTGTTCAACGATGATTCCCGATTCAACAATTTGTGTTGCAACGATTTGTGCGGTTGGTTTTACGATCTCGGCAAGTATTTGATTGGAAAATGCGATATTTTGCGCTTTTTTCTCTGCATTTTCTCCCGAAGGCAGGCTTTGTTCAAAGCGGATGAGCGTATTCAAATTTGCCTCTACTTCTTTGAGCGATACGAGCGACCTCGTTTTCACGTTGGTGTAGGTGAGCTCATCGGATGCGAGCTGGTTCATCGTGCTTGAGAGCGAGGATTTGGAGCTTTGTATATTTAACGCATCAATCGGTGGACCAGAATATGGATTGCCTCCCGCACCCTGGAATCCGAGCGTTGACCCGCCGCCGAGTGCGTTTGAAAACGCGATGCGCAAAAACGGACTTGCAAGCTCGCTTAACTCATCATTTGCCGCCATTTGTTCAAGAAGGGTCTTGAGTCCATCTGATGCCCCTTGCTGATAAACAGAGCCCGGGGTAACAGTACGGTAGTAGATACAATTTCCACGATAGTCTCGTGACACGCACACTTCTTTTGACTGGTATCCTCTCCCCCACGCAAGTTTTTGCTGCTCCTCTGCAAGCGCTTGTTGCTGTCTTCTGTAAAGAGCGTCGCTTGCGAGTAGATATTGGCCGTAAGGATTATTGCGCGGCTGTATGAACTGAAGCCACATACCCCATCCGCCATTATTGAAACTTTGGTTAAAAGCATTTATCTGAACACTGCTCATTGTTGGAGTAATCAAGCGTCCGAAAGAATCTCGTCTGTCGTCTCGATATCCTTGTGCAAGAATCCCCTGAATGGAATTATTTCCGACAAACACTCGATCAAGTTCTGCAAGCATGATTTGGAGTTCTCGATCGGTGATGGATTGGTTGTAGCCGCGAAGATTTGTTACGTAATACGGATTCCCATTATTGCCGTAGTTTACGTGATTGAATAATTGTTTAAGCGAGAGCGCGACCGCTTCATTACTTGCGGAGTGCGCGAGCGGGTCATACACATATTCTTTTTTCTGAAGCGAATCCATAAGCTGGCGGATCCGCGTTGTGTCACTTAATATTTTTTTCTGTGTCGCGATTGCTTCAAAGTCTTTTACCGGAACATGCTCTTCCCCTCCTCCGAGGATTCCAGTGACGCCTTTTGCAAGATTTGCGATACCACCGAAAGCGTCACCGAATGCGCTTGCGCCAGGAATGCCCGGCACACTTCCAAGGGATCCGGCAGCGCCAGCGCCCTCAAGCCCCAGTCCTTGACCGGCAAATCCTTCTCCAACACCAGGAAAACCAAGAAAATCTTGAGTTGCGGCATCAGCGCCGATCGCGCTTAATTCTCCACCAAAAATATCAGTAGTGCTCAAGGCACCTTCTGCCCCGAGCAAACCAGGATCGTAGCCAAGTTCTGCAGCGCTTAATGGTCCTTCTGCCCCCAAAAGTCCAGCATCAACGCCAAGCTGTGCGCTACTTTCAAATCCGGTAAATGCGTCAGGGTTAAAATCTTGAATGAGGCCGGGAGATTCAAATCGTCCCGCAATGTCACCCGCATCTCCTCCGAGAATGTCTCGTGCGTTGTCAATAAAATCATCTCCTCCCCCAAATCCGGGGAATGAGCCGATATCGGGTCCGAGTCCACGTTGTTCAAGTCCGACAATGCCCTGTTGAAGAGTGTCAGGGTTTACCCATGGCGTGGCGGTTTCTCCTCCGAATCCAAAAAAGTTTGCAATGCCGTTGTACGCGCCGACCGCTCCGTCGGCAATACCTTGGCCAACAGTGCTTACGAATGTTATAAAATCTTGTCCCACCTGCCCGAGTGCCCCACCAAATTGTTGCACTACTCCTCCAACGGGACCGCCAACATACCCCCCAAGTCGTTGTATGATGTTACTTCCTCTGCCTGATGGTAGCGTTGAATCCAAGGCCCGTTGTATGGCTTGTTGCTGGAGCGCTCGGTCTTGCGGGGTAAGGACACCTTGGTTGCTATCGGTGGGCGGTATCACACAACGTATTCCTGGCGGACATCGGTTTAATGCGTCTTGAAATCCTTGCGTTTGATCAAGCGGAACCCCCGTTTGGCCCACAGGGCTTTCGCCTTCATATGTTTCTCGTGTCCCAAGTTGAGCGCTCGTAACCTCACCTTCGTATGTTTCGCGTGTTCCTAGTTGTTCGCTCCCCGAACTTTGTTTGTATCCACTTTGAGTATTTGTAAAATCTGAACTCGGCTGTACTTCGTCTCCCGGCGTTAATGCCGCGAAAGTGTTTTCTGTTTCAATAAACGCAAAAATTCCTACACATAATAAAAAGAGCGTTGATGATATAAAGAAAGTTTTGAGTTTATTGGCCATATCGTTAATTCATTTTGAAATCTTTAAATTTATGCCAGAGATACCCGGATTCTGATTCTGTAAAATTAATTTCATATTTAGCAAGGACGTCATAGAGTTCTGCAAACAATTTTGTTGTTGATTCAAGCGCTTCAATATAGATGCTTAGTCCCGCCACTCCCTCTTCGGCATTTTCTGCTATCGTCTGCATGTGCTTCACGCTTCCCGCAGTAGTTTGCATGTTTTCCATGATACGCAGGTGCGCTTCGTATACTTTTTCAGGAACGGGAATTGTTCCCATCTCTGCCACAATGGTGTAATATCCGGCAGCTATTGTTTCTAATGTGTCTTTAGGCTCCGGAGTGTCCGAGGCGAGAAGACGGGTAAGCTCCGCGACCGTTTTTTCCGCGGTGACAAATTCGTACCGTTTCAAAATATTTGCAAGTGCATTGCCGTACTGTTTTAAAGATTCCTGCGTGGTCGGAATTTTTTGAACGAGCGGTTTTCCCGTTGCGTCTTGTGTCCGAGGATCCATTTGGAGAAGCCACTCCTCCCAATCTTTGAAGCCATCGTTATCAGTATCAGCGTTAATTGCAGTAGCGGCGGTTTTTTCTTCTTGCACAAATGTTGCATTTCTTTCCCAAAAATAAGAGGCAATAAAAACAAGCCCTCCTGCCGTAAGGATTACGAAAATCAATACTATGAATTTTTTGCTCGGAAGATAGTGCATTCTTCCTTGACCGGACAAGAAAAAACTAGAGGAATCTAAATTTTTCCCTTTCCGTGCTTAGTTTTAATTATATCAAGAGAAATACTCTTTTTTCTCTTTATTATGTGGGGATAAACGGAATTTCTAGGGCTTTTTTGTAGTATGATAGAGCAATGAACATAAAAAACGATTTTTTAAAGCTTCTTACCGCTCTTTTAGTACTTTCAGGCCTAT
>CAYZKP010000026.1:0-8473 GCA_964479245.1 uncultured Candidatus Saccharibacteria bacterium
GTGACCATTCGCGAGATTCTAAAGAATCCTGTGTATCAACATGCAACAGAACGTGCTTTTGCCAACTGGATTAAGGAAAATTGCCCCCACGGATTTAGGTGGCACGTATCGGGCGATGTTTTTTCTTCGGAGTACGCGTATTTTGTCGCGTCTGTATGTAATTTAGCCCCAGATATTTTGTTTTGGATTTATACACGTTCGTTTCGATTTGTAGAGACACTTCTTGGCACACCTAATTTGGTGGTAAATCTTTCAGCCGATAAGGACAACTGGAAAGAGGCCATGCGTACACACGATAAGCTCGGAGTACGAATTTGTTATTTATCGCTTGCGGGAGAATTGCCGCCAGATTTGCCAAAAGGATCTGTTATTTTCCCCAACTATACGCTTCGCGGACGCAATCTGTCAGAACCAACCGAGGCTCCGTTTTGGAAATCACTCACACAAGGACAAAAACGAATGGTTTGTCCGCCAGATTTCTTCGGTCAAAGCGACAAATTTCGCTGCGGACCATGTAAAAAATGTTTAGTGCATTAATGTGTTTAGTTGCAAGAGGCCTTATTGCCTCTTTTTTTTTATTAAAAATGACAAAAAGATGGTTCTGTGCTAATGTCTGGTCAGAAGATTTCATGCATGTGCGGACAAGTTTGAATGCAAAAAAGTACTGAGGAAGAAACGCAAGCAGTTCTAGATCTCATTAAACAAACTCGCCATAAAGTAGAAACATTGATTCAGGCAGGCAAAAAAGTGCATTTTATTTGGGATTTTGATGGCGTACTGATAGATAGCAGAAGTGATGATGTATTTACAGCAAGCGGGTATAATTTGAAAACATATTTTGAATATGAGGAACGTTTACTCTTTGATTCGCCTGACTGTGGACCATGGCTTTTACCGATTGCCCATACGTGCGGAACCTTGCACACATCTCAAGATATTGTTACTGCACGCTCAAGTTTTCTTGCCCTTCGTGTACACTTGTTTTGTTTGGCTTGGAATATGCCCGTGCGTTGGATGCTCTTTTTGGGGCATCAACCCAAAACGGACTCTTTTCGCATTATCCTTGAATCGTTTAAAAAAGATTCTTCATGGCATATTTTCTTCGTAGATGACAACAGAAAACATGTTGAGACATTCAATGTCGTCAGTAAAGAATTAGAAATGAGTGAACGCGCACACGGAATTGTATCTCCTATTATCCGAGAGTATACCGAAGAACAGTTAAGGGCACACTTAGACCATGTACTCCACGCTGAGGACTCTCCTGTGCGCATACGCAAACCGGAAAACGATTGTGATGGATTCACCGTCCTCCCAGGAGGATTGCCGCAATTTAAAAAAATTTTATATGGCGTACAAGAATTAACAATTTCCAATGCGAGCCATGAGGAGCTACGTCGAGCATTTAGAAAAGTATTCGGGCCCGAATACACTGATGAGGATCTCGAAAAACGTATGCACGAATTTATCGTCGGATTACACACCCCTTAAGAGTGAACGTCTTGTTGTAGTAGAAAAGAGTTTAATTTAAAGAGGCGATCGTCGCTTCTTTTTTTAAATATAGAAAATCTATTCTCATATTCTTGAAAATATGAGAATAGATTTTACAAAAAAAGTCCCGTGTGCGGGACTAGAAATATTTTTTGAGACGTAAAACGGTTTCCGACCACAGACGTTTGTCAAGTTCGGCGTCCATTGTACGCCAATTAGCGCGCTCCGGTCTTCCTAATGTTTCAGCAAGAATGGTGCGGAAATATTGCGCGGGCACATTTTGCGGATTCCACCAGATGTTTGTCCAACAATTTCTTTCTGGGGGACGCCACAATAAATACGGCTGTAATTCTTTCGACGATTGACGCGGTATTCCCGGCACAAAGATACCGAAAGATACGCGACCGGCTTTAAGAAAATCATTCTCAACGCGACTTGTAAGATCTATCCTCGCGGGAACAAGGTGAATATGTGCATGTTCTACCGTCTGCCCGACAATCCCGTGCTCAAACATCGCAGGAAAAATATGATATTCTAAAACGGTTGTGTTTCCAATGTCCAAAAGGAGAAGGGTAAATTGTGCCATCTCTTTATGAGAAAGAACACTTAAGCATCTGACATGACGTTTTGGAAAAATAAGTGTATAGCCACCATCGGTAATCTGCCCAAGCGTCGCAATCACAAAAAACTCATCTGTCTCGGCAATAATACGTTCTTCAAACTTCGTGCGATCGCAAAACGCGCAGTTTCCCATGCGTATAATCTCCCACGACAAAATCTGCCTTGATAGTACATTACTCAGGAATAAGAAACAATAAGAAAAAATAAAAATCCCCAGAGAAGTTCTAAAGAAAAAAAATAGCACGGTCCATAGTGGAGTCGCGCTATTCAATCATCGAATCCATTGATGATCAATACGAATCATTCGCGCAATAGAGTTTAAACGCGTCTTCGATCACGCTCTTCGGATCAAAGATTTCGCCCGCACTTGCCTTGAGGTAAATCTGTGAGACAAGCCTTGTACGATAGCCTTCCACCCACGGGCCGACATACTTCAGACCGCTCTCCAGAGGAAAGTCTTTTTTGCGGTAATCGGGGCACACTGCCTCATATCGCCGCATAAGCTCTTGGTACGTGACGCCTGTGCGGAGCATGTAGTCCCCAACAGCAATATGAAGCGACAAGTTCCAGAGCATCTCGTTCTCAATTTTGTCGAGGAGCTCCATAAACTCCTGCACCTCCTTAGGCGACAGCGAAACGGCAGTCTTGTTCGATAATTTCTTCCTGCTCAGAAATGCTAGCATATCTTATCTCCTCTTTATGTTCTGTCGCAAAGCAACAAATTCAACTAAAAAATACTAGCACAAATAGTAAATATCTGTCAAGTTGTGACCCCCAACCGGAATCGAACAGGTGTTCCAACGTTGACCCCAATAGTAAAATTTTGTGACTCCACGGGGAATCGAACCCCGCTTCCATCCTTGAGAAGGATGTGTCCTAGCCGATAGACGATGGAGCCAAAACAGTATTGCGGATTTCAAATTTCAGATTGCAGATTTAAAAAATAAACTAAAATTTGCGATTTTGAATTTGAAATTAAATCAAATCATAGCATATTTTGACAAAAATAAAACCCCGTATGATTACGGGGAGGTGCATTGCAGGTATCGGGTATGTTTTTTTTTTTGTTTTTGAATAGTCGACGACAGCTAAAGGTGTGCTACTGAATCCCTGAAAGAGAGTTTCTTCTCAGCGTGAATCACAAGTACGCGTGCAGTGTTTTCTTCCATGATACTTTCAAGAACCGCATTCGTGTCTTTTTCCTCGCGAGGCAATTCAACAGAATGTCGATCGTGTTCTTTATTGTTATTTAATTCCCTCCATGAAACAATGACACCGCCGGCATTCGCTAACACATCGGGTACAATAGTTGTCCCGTTTTGAGTCAAGATTTTCTCGGCTTCGGTGGTGGTTGGCCCATTTGCAAGCTCAAGCACGCAACGCGCCTTTACCTGGTCGGCATTGTCTTCTGTAAGACGGTTTTCAGCCGCCGCAGGAATCAAAATGTCGCATGGCAACCCGAGCAGTTCTTTTGTCGTGATAACATCTGCGTCTTTGTAACCAACAAACGTCTTGTGTTTTTCATAATACGCAAGAACATCTTCAACATTGAGGCCGTGCGCATTATAAATACCACCATTAATATCAGAAACAGCGAGCGGACGAAGTCCAAACTCGCGAGCCAACAGAAATGTTGGCCTGCCCACATTTCCAAACCCATCTATAACTATAGTTGGATCTGCGGTGGCACTATCCAAACGTACGGTTGTGTGGAGAAATTTTCGTAGCACAATGAGTCCGCCACGCCCCGTTGCATTTTTGCGCGCGGGATGCCCGCCACACTCAATCGATTTTCCCGTCGCCACGCCACGCTTACTTCCGAGCTCCCCCTCGTGAAGATTGATGTATTCGCGAGCAATACAGTCACTGTCAAACTCGGTCGTCCCCTGATCGGTCGCCGTCGAATACACTCGCGGGCCAATCATTCCCATCTTATCCGCTTCAACGACAAACGCCCGGTCAATCTCTGCATGATCCTGCGGGGTGTATATAAATCCGGGTTTGAGTATAATACCGGCCTTGCCGCCGCCAAGCTGTAAGTCAAAAGCGCCAACTTTCTCCGTCATATTCATCGCCTTGCCTTCAATTTTTTCCTGTGTCACATCAACTCCTTTTTGTAAGCCGCCCTTGTACGGATCCTCCCCTGTGTCATATGGATTGCAGTGAAGCGCAATAAACGCTTGCAGATGCTGTGGTGGTCCGGCATGAACCCGAACCCGCAACTGGAAACTCGCCACCCGCTTGCATTCCAAAAGTTCTTCAAAGATGAAATCGGGGACATTGGGAAATAGTGGACGCAAACGAATGATTCTTTGCTGGTAGCGCTGTTTCAATGATTCGTGAACTCCGCCTGTCATGGGCGCACTCCGCTCTTATCTAATTCAAAATCTCTATATACTATAACAAAAAAAGAGAAGATCGGGTTGGTTGACAGTGCGGTTTCATAATTCTTAATTTGTTTGTACCGCGGAAAATGCACATCAAAAAACAGCCTTGTTGGGCTGTTTTTTGATGTAAAAATCGTGCCTACCTATCCAGAAAATTTATTATAAAGCCACGCGGCAAGGAATCCGCATACAAAACCCTCAACAAAACCCCACACCGCGCCAATGACAGCGCCGATAACCGTCGCAGTGTATCCGACATATAGTGTGCCAACGAGGTCAATGAGTTCATTTCCCCATCCGAAAAACGTTGCCGCAATTCCTAGAGCAAAAAACCATACCGCGGTCAATACTCCAAACGCGAGACCAAGAGCTTGTGGATTAAGACTCATACGAGTTTAAAAATTAATGAGTAATTTATCTTTTGCCAAGATGTCCTCCAGCTGAAAAACCACAGTACGCAAGATACCCAGAAACAACAAGCGCTATCCAGGATGCCCACACAGGCACGGCCCACCCTCCTATCACCGCCTCCCAATTCATAAAAATACGGAGTCCGTGCAAAAGAAAAACAAGAGTAAAAATTGTGGCAGTAGCGAATGCGTAATCTTTTAAATTTAACATGTAAGAAAATGTGTAATGCTTATAAAATCGACCTTGGATTATTTAAATTTAGTGAGTACCATAAAATCTTTCTTGAGCGTTTCAAGCAGCCCGCGATTATAAATAGCAGATGCCGGATGGTACAGCGGAATAAGAGTAATCGGACCATAAGAGGCAGCCGTGGCAAACACCCTGCCATGTAATTTGCTGATAGGAGCAAGCTCTTCCCAGAGATTAAACATTTCAAGAATATAATTCATAGAGTATCTTCCGAGCGTTGCAATCGCTGACGGCTTGATAATTTCAATCTGCCGTTCAAGAAATGGCGCGTAGGCTTTAATCTCCTCCGGCAGCGGATCACGGTTTTGTGGCGGTCTATCTTTTACAATATTCGTAATATATACCTCGTCTCGTGGAATACCAACCAAGGCAAGTAACTCGTCTAAAATCTTTCCGGCGGCGCCACAAAATGGTCTTCCCGTCTTCGCCTCATTTCTCCCCGGGGCTTCACCTACAAACATAATTTTTGCGTCGTGGCTCCCCTCTCCGATTACCGGAAATACTTTGTTTTTTGTTCTTTCAGTATAGAGCGGCAAATCCTTTCTGTTAAAAATTTCGTCCCGTATTTCTTTCATCTGTTTTTGTTTTTCTGTTTGATCTTTAAGATTTTTTGTCATTCTTGTTTTGAGCAACCTGTCTAACTCGCGCCTCAAAAAGCCACATCACGGTAAAAATAAACAGCGTGATGATTGTAGTAAATGCTGCGACTGTGTATAGCCCAAACCCTGACGCGACTCCAATTCCTGCGGCAACCCACAATCCTGCTGCGGTAGTGAGCCCCTCCACGCGTGAACCGCGAACAATAATTACTCCGGCGGCAAGAAATCCGATTCCAGCAATAACTTGTGCGGCCATTCGAAGCGGATCAAACGGGGTGATGCCGATGTATTGTGCGGTCACCGTAGTTGAAATCACAATAAACAGAGCTGATCCGAGCGAAACAAGGCCATACGTTCGAAGTCCTGCTGTTTTGTGCGCAAATACCCGTTCAAGCCCCAAGAGCATCCCTAAAAACGCCGCCGACAGAAGGTGCTTAAAAACTTCAACCATTTCTACGCTGATAGAAAATCCCCAAATATCCATCCCTTTTATTATAACAAATTACAAAAACAAGCTCCTTTTACAATCCACAGGATCATCTTAAAAAAGAGTACTCCTTGCCTTTTTTGTGTTTTTTCGCAATGGTTCTTTTTGCTTTACATGGTTTTGTATAGTTTCAACCGCAGTATTGCGATACAAGCAAAAATCACACTCGGCAGAGGCTTGCGGAATCGTATCTTTCATTAATGTAGCGCTTATAACTACAAGGGTTTTAGGAATCCATTCGTCAGATCCTGTGTAAGGAATAACCGAGACGTCAAATTCAAGTTTTTTATCAAACGCGGCCCTGTCACGGAGAGCGTTAGCGTACACAAAATAACCGGTTGATGAAACAGAAAAACCGTTCTGCCTAAAAAGCCAGGCGTAAATTTCCATTTGCCGTTTGTAGCCGTCCTGCCACTTTGCATCAAGCGTTACTTCATCGGTTTTGCTCGTTGCTTTGTAATCAACGATATGGAGTTCTTCCTGTGGGTTTATCCAAACATCATCAATCGCTCCATAGACCAAAAAATTTGAGTCTGTGTGCACATATGAAATTCCATTAAATGGGTCGCGCCATTTTTCTATATCTTTGTGTTCAAACGGTACAGCATCAATGTGATATGTTTTCATTAGTGGATGCGTCTCGCCTTTTGCCCGATGAATATCAAATTCTTTTTTTAAAAGTGCGTCAACTGCGCTGTTGAGATTAAACGGAAATCCGGGGGGCCGCGCCACTCCTAAACGACGATCCAGATAAAAACAACGAGGACATTCCAAAAAAAGATCTATTTTTGATCTGCTCAATTTAAAAGGAGTTTTGCTTAAAGGATTGAAAAGATTTCGCGTTCGTTTTGGATTATAATATTCGCTCATAGTTATAGAGATTGTATCATACGAAAACAAAAAGCGGCTTATGCGGCCGCTTCCTTATAGGGAACACACAATGTCATACTTCCAGTCATGACCACCTCTTCATTAACAAAGCCTTCAATTAACAAAACCACGCGCCCCAGTCGTCCCCATCGATGCAATTCCGCAACGGTGGCTTTCATAGTTACTTCATCGCCAATATACACCGGTTTTTCCCACTCAAAAGAATTGCGAGGAAGAATGGCGCCTGGGCCCGGTAACTTCATTCCGGCAATAGTCAAAGCGAGCCCCGCCGTCATCATGCCGTGCACGAGACAGCTCTTGAAGCCCATTTTTTTTGCAAACTCTTCGTCAAAATGAATAGGGTTGTGGTCACCAAGCAAATCCCCGTAGGCATCAACATCTTTCCTTGTAAAGCTTCGCGTCAAAGTTGCGGTGTCGCCGATTAAAAAATCTTCAAAAAATTTTTGACGAACAACAGAAGAATGATTGGTTTCTGGCAGCATGGAACTCCCACACTCTTCGGCTTTTCTATTTATAGAGTACTCCTGTGAGAAACATTAACAAGCTCCCAAAATTAAAAAAAAACCGGCAGGGTCGTCCGTGTGGACGCCCTGCCGGGAAATGCAGAACTTACTTGCTCTTCTTTCTCTTCTCGCCCGCCAAATGTCCGCGGAACTCTTTTCTGCGGCGGGAAGGCTTGTAATGCGCCTTGATATTCCGCCTGGCTGCCTTCGTTTGCGCGGTGGTCATTTTGCCGATCCTCCGTTAATCTTGATGCAATTCTATAATTATATATAAAAATAGAAAAAAGTCAAGGCCTGCAAATATGGGATATCTAGGACAAAAATTAACGACCATAAAGCCCCGTGAGCTCGGCCTTTTCTAACACATGCCCGATCATTGCTTCTTCAAGAGCTAACTTTGAAGCCGCGGGGGGAAGATAAAGTTCACCGTCAAGCGCATAGAGTTTAAAAAAATAGCGATGTTCGCCATCCGGCGGACAAGGGCCGCCATATCCCGGCTTTCCAAAACTTGTTACTCCTTCTACTGCACCATTCGGGATACTGTTTTCTTTAATTTCTTTTGTGTCTGGTGGAATATTCCAAAGAGTCCAGTGGACCCAAAGCCCTACCGGCGCATCGGGGTCATCAACAATGAGTACAAGAGATTTTGCTTCTTTAGGAACACCAGAAAAAATAAGCGGCGGACTTATTGCGCCTGCTCCCGAATTTTCATCACATGTATATCGCTCCGGTATTGAAGCGTTGTGTTTAAATGCAGAACTTTCTATTTTCATATTCTTTGATACTTCAATCGTACCAGCAAAAGGTGAACCGTTAAAGAGCGCGTACAGTAAG
>CAYZKP010000027.1:0-909 GCA_964479245.1 uncultured Candidatus Saccharibacteria bacterium
TGAAGCGTGCCGTATTAGAGATTTAAGCCCTAAAGCGTCAGCAACTCTAGCGCGAAGATGTTTACAAGGAATGATTCAAGATTTCTGGAAAATTTCTAAATCGAAATTGAAAGATGAAATTGATGCTCTTGAAGAAAAAATTGATCCCGACACATGGTCAAGTATTGATGCTGTGCGTAGTGTCGGGAATATTGGTGCTCACATGGAAAAAGATATAAATATTATCGTCGATGTTGATCCAGAAGAAGCTCAACTTTTAATTGGCCTGATTGAACAACTCATTGAAGATTGGTATGTAAATCGCGAAAATCGAAGAATTAGAACTAAGTCAATGAAAATTCTCGCAGAATCTAAAAAGAATAAACCAACAGAAGAATCAGAATAATATGAATCCCATCAACGAAAACAACTTAACCGAACAATCACTCATCGACTGGCTCAAGGACGAGGGATATGAGCATGTCTATGGACCGGATATAAACCCCGGACAAACTCGCGCGGAGCGCGATGATTTTCGAGGTGTTGTTTTGAAAGATAGACTTCTCGGAGCTATTCGAAGAATCAATCCAACCCTTCCACCAGAACAGGCGGAAATTATTGTTAAGGAAATTGCTGATTATTCTCACAACGATCTTATTCTTGGAAATAAAGAAGTGTATTCATGGATTACGAATGGCAAAAAGATTTCATGGAGAGAAAACGGAGATGAGAAAACTGATTTGGTTAAACTGATAGATTTTACCGAGTCATTATCAAATGAATTTTTGGTAGTGAATCAATTTACAGTTCAAGGTATAGACAATGTATGCCGATTAGATGCTGTTATCTTTGTGAACGGACTACCGCTCGGAGTATTTGAATTAAAAAGCGGTGTTCGGGGAGATGCGACAATTGGTGAGGCATATCGAG
>CAYZKP010000027.1:919-1348 GCA_964479245.1 uncultured Candidatus Saccharibacteria bacterium
AGAAACACCTAAACTATTTTTATACAACCAAGTTGTCGGGCTATCTGATTTGTTTAATGCTCGACACGGCACAATTTCCTCTTCATGGGAGCGATATGGAACATGGAAAGGTATCAATGTCGAAAATGATTTCTCGAAAGAGGCGGAAGAATTGGAGGTATTGGCAAAAGGACTTTTTAATAAAGAGCGTTTTTTGGATGTGCTACAACACTTCACCATTTTTGAAGCCGATAGCGATGGTGAGGCAGTTACTTACACAAAAAAGATGTGTTTGTATCATCAGTATTATGGAGTAAATAAAACAATTGATAGTACTATTCACGCAATTCTCGGTGAGCAGGATAGAAAAATCGGAGTGTTTTGGCACACGCAAGGTTCTGGAAAATCTCTCTCGTTGGTTTTCTATGTGAACACGACAAAAAATATTTC
>CAYZKP010000027.1:1358-8274 GCA_964479245.1 uncultured Candidatus Saccharibacteria bacterium
TCGCACTGGATACGGAACGCTTGCGAAAAAAGCGTCGAGTATAAGAGATTTGCGCACCAGATTATCACATTTAGGCAGTGAGCTTATCTTTACTACTATTCAGAAATTCCAAGAAGATCCTGACGCGCAAAATGCTTTAACTGATCGAGATAATATTATTGTTCTTGCTGATGAGGCTCATCGTACGCAATACAGTAATTTGGCTGGTAATGTCCGCCTTGCATTGCCAAATGCAAGCTTTTTGGGAGTAACTGGAACGCCTATCTCTAAAAATGATAAAGACACAGTGAGAGTTTTCGGTAATGTAGTTAGTTCGTACAAAATCAGCAAATCGGTAAAAGATAAATCAACGGTACCAATTTACTACGAAGGACGACTTGTGCCACTTCATCTTGCTGATAAATTTATCGATTCTAAATTTGACGCAGTATTGGGCGAAGTTGTGTCTGATGATAACGCGAGAATGCGTAAAGAATGGGCTGTGCTTGAAGAAGTTGTTGGAGCACCAAGTCGCATAAATAAAATTGCAGAAGATATTGTAAATCACTTTAATAATAGACCGATTGAAGGTAAGGCAATGATTGTGACAATGAGTCGCCGGATTACGGTTCTGATGTATGAAGCGATCAAGAAAATCGATGGTGCTCCAGAATGTGCCGTGGTTATTTCAAACAGTGATGAATATGCGGGAGTTATACAAACAGAAAAAGATGTAAAGAAGCTTGAGAAAAGATTTAAAAAAGTAAATGATTCTCTAAAAATCGCTATCGTGTGCGACATGTGGCTCACTGGTTTTGATGTGCCGTGCTTACACACAATGTATCTTGATAAGCCACTTAAAAATCATGGCCTTATGCAAGCGATTGCTCGTGTAAACCGAGTTTTCAAAGATAAGCCGGGTGGTTTGATTGTTGATTATATTGGTATTGCTGAAAATCTAAAGAAAGCGCTTGCTTGGTATGACTCTGATATTCAAAATGATGCGCTAATCCCTATCGATGAAGTCGTTGCGCAAATGCACACCCTACATAAACAGGTTGGCGAATTCTTTGGCAAAGTTGATTATGCTTCTTGGAAACAGAAGAAAGGAGTTGAACTAGTCAGAATTATGCAGGCAGGAATAAACGAAGTGATAACTAACAACGGGTATTTGTCTGATGAGCGAAAAATGAAATATATGGGAATGGTTTCGAAACTTTCGAAATTACACGCCCTTGTTATGCCGGGCGAGGAAGCTATGAAGATTGTGAATGATTTGCAATTCTTTCAATCAATTCGTGAAGCGATACGAAAGCAGACTGTATTACCACATGCGATATTCCCCGAAGAAACGGAGAGCGCTATTCGCAGTTTGATGCAAGATTCTATCCAAGCCGAAGGTATTGTTGATTTGTTTAACGTGGAAGGTCAAGAAAAGAAAAGCATCTCAATTTTCGACGAGAAATTTGTCGCTGAAATAAAGAAATCCCAATATCACAATTTTGCTGTTGATTCGGTTCGAAAACTTCTTGATCAGGAAATCCGAGCCCGCATGCGCGTTAATACTGCTCGCTACGAAACAATGCTCACATTGTTGGAAGGACTTATCGAAAAATACGAAAATAATGTCATCAGCTCGGCAGAAATAATAAAGCAACTTCTTGAAATTGCAGATGAAATTAAAAAACTAGATCAAGAGAGTAAAGACACGGGACTTTCTGAAGAAGAAATTGTGTTTTACGATACCCTTGAAAAAAATCCTGATCTAAAAAATGCTGGGATTGATATTAAAGAATTTGTGAAAGAGCTCACGAAGCGTATTAGACGCGACTTGGCAATTGACTGGACTAACAACGAAACAATAAAAGCTCGTATTCGTCAGAACGTAAGACTTCTCCTGCTTAAGAAAGGAATTGTTGAGGAGATGCAGACAAAAAGATTGATTGAGTCTATCTATCTTGAAACTGTGCGAGTCTATCGAGAATATTTACCAGCATAAATTTATGGACGAAGAGAGGAAATAGGGGACAGGTGCTATTTTTTTCAAAAACGCGTGGTGTAATGTTGCTCTGGCTCCCCGGGTAGGAATCTTCACTCCTTGGAAACCCACGGTTTTCCAACGCCCCGCCGAAGGCGGGGCTGCCTTCCTCTACGGGAAACTCCCGTTTCCCGACCCCTTCCCGTTCGAATCCTATTCGGGTCGTTTTTCACTCCGTTCAAAACTCCCCGGGTAGGATTCGAACCTACGGCTCACTCCTTAACAGGGAGTTACTCTACCGCTGAGTTACCGGGGAATGTGCTTGTAATGATAGCAAAAGAGCCGTTTTTTTCAATGTGTGAAACTCATAACCGACTGGCCGTGTTATAATAAACACAATGTCCCATTACGAACATTTGAAAGATAGGATACGGATTATATACGACTTTCCTACTCCGGGGATTAGTTTTAAAGACATCACGCCGCTTTTAGAAAATAAAGAGGCATTCCGCGAAGCCATAGACGGCCTCGCTTATTTTTTTCAAAACACAAAACCCGATAAAGTAGTGGGCATAGACGCGCGGGGATTTTTGCTTGCCTCCGCTGTCGCGTACTTACTGAACGCGGGCATGGTTATTGTACGCAAGAAAGGGAAGTTGCCATCAAAAAAAATTTTGCGAGAACACGATTTGGAATATGGAACAGGGTCTCTTGAAATGCATGTTGATTCCATTACTCCGGGGGAGCAGGTACTCATCATTGACGATGTGCTTGCAACCGGCGGCACGGCGGAGGCGGCGATAAAACTTACCGAGGAGCTCGGCGGGAATGTCATTGGCGCTGGATTTTTACTTGAATTGCCACTTGGGGGGCGAGAGAAGTTACAGAGGTATAACACTCATTCTCTGCTATACTTTGAGCAATAGCCATTATGAAAATACTTTACACAAAAACAGGGTGTCCTTTTTGCAAAAAAGTGCTTGATGCAGCACAAGAGCTTGGCATTATACTTCAGGAGCGGGACATAGCTGACCCCAAAAATCTCGCGGAGCTCATGGAAAAAGGCGGCAAACGCCAAGTGCCATTTTTAATTGACGAAGAGAAAGGTATCTCAATGTATGAGTCAGGGGATATTGTTGAGTATTTAAAAAGTCTATAAATGTACAAAAAATAAAGCGGAGTCTTTTTAAAAGATTACTCCGCTCAACCTGACTAATTATTTTTTACACAAACCCCAGTTTCTTTGCTTTTTCTGAAATTGCGACCAACTTTTGCCACTCTTCTTCGGAAAATCCCCGAATTGCAGCATCCATTCTGTCGCACGGGACTCCTCGTTGTTGAGCAATCTCTCTCGCTTGCTTTTGAAGTTCTTCTAAAGACTCTCCTTTTGACATGTCCGCGCTCCCGTAATTTAAGATAGAAAATACAATACACTATTAATGGAATTATGTCAAATTTATTTTTACAATAAATGATTGCTAAAATCGCTAATTTTCCCATTAGTCATGATCTATAATATACTTGAATGGTGTACATAAAAGTAAAAGCAACACCGGGTGCAAAAAAAGAATCTTTTGAGGAAGAAAAGAAAGATGTGTTTCGGATAAGCGTGAAAGAGAAAGCTGAAAGAAATCAGGCGAATGATAGAATAAGAGAATTGATAGCAAAACATTTTAAGGTGTCACTGAATGCTGTGCGTATCGTAAACGGACATCGGCATCCGAGTAAATTATTGTTTATAGAAAAATAAAAATGGAAAGAGACAAAAATATTGTTGTAAAAATAAAAACAACGGGCATTGATTTAACGCCCGCGATTCACGAGTATACGCAAACAAAAATTGATTCGCTCAAAAAATTTTTTAAACATTATGCCAAAGAAAGCGGAGAATTTATTTTTGAAGTTGAGATAGGCAGAACAACAGAACATCACCGCAAGGGAGACGTGTATCGGGCAGAAATAAATTTTACTGTCGGTGATAGTCATTTCCGAACTGAAGCGGTAAAAGACGATCTCTACGCGGCGATTGATGAGGCGAAAGATGAACTGGCGCGAGAGCTGCGAAAAACTAAAAATAAACACGTTGAGTATATCAAACGACAAAGCGGGAAAATAAAAAATATTTTGCGTAATTTTTATCAGAAGTAGTGATCTCTCTTTTTTAATATTCGGTTTTTTCTTTTGAGGGGAAGCTGATAAACCCGTCAAGTTGTTTTTAATTGTAGCTTTGCTATATTTTTTTTAGTTTTGAAAAATGTTTGTGCGGAGGTTTTGGTTTATGCCTGACAATGAACAGTGTCCGTTTGAGCAAATTAGAGACGAACTGTCGCGTGCTTTTAGGGGGTTGCCAGACATGTGCGAGGCACTACAACTGGCCGGGATTGTTCCTGAACACATGTCACTTTCTCATATAACAGCACAACATGGTTGGACGCGGGGTGGCTGGGAAACGTATGCACTTCCTTTTTCTGTGCACATGACAGACAAAAATGGAACAGAGAAGGTAGAACAAAAACTCCTGTTTAAGGCGTGCACGCCACTTCCCGGGCCTATACCGCTATTAAAAGTTTTTGACTCTTGGCTTGCTCGTCGAAAACTTTTGGAAACACGCGGCGTGTCAACTCCAAAATTATGCAAGGCATATAAGGCCGTGGTCCTTGAAGAATTTGTTGAATACCATTTGAGTGATGCCATAATGCGGATGAATGACCGACTTCCAATTTTGAATGAACTCGGCAGGTCAGTGGGCATTGTTGCACAATTAGGGTTTCGGCCGCCAGGAAATATTATATCTGATGTTCGATCTCGCGGACGGGATGTTGTTTTTATTGATTTTGGATATGACCTTGGACCTTCAAAATTGCCTCCTGATGAGAAAATAGTTGTGAACATAATGGAAGAAACCGTTGCCAGTTTGATGCTATGGCCGATTTCATTTACCGAGGCAGAGATTGATTGTTTCCGTGCAGGCTTTCTTCGTTCTACTGGTCGCTTATCTTAAGCGGCCTTTTTGTTGACTTTTGAATTTTTTATATTAATATCGTAGCCAGAAACAGATGTTGCAGAAATTGAAAGAGAGGTGGAAGTGGCGATAGAGCGAACGCTTGTCATTCTGAAACCGGATGCTCTTGAACGAAATCTTGTTCCGCAGATCCTCAAGAGATTTACACATATGGGGTTTAAAATTATTGCGTGGAAAGGTCCTGTTAAAGCAACCAAAGAAAATCTTGACAAACATTTTCCTGATGCAAAACAATGGGCGATTGATATGGGCACTCGCGCATGTAGTAGGGTTGAAAATCCGATTACAACATTTGGCACGAAAGACCCGCTTGAGATTGGCAGATTAATTATCAAGAATTGTCGCGAGTACTATCTCACAGGTCCACTATGGGCTGTTGTGTTTGAACGGGATGATGCGATTTTTTTTGCGCGGCAATTGATTGGAAGCGCGTTGCCTTCCAAAGCGAAGGAAGGAACAATTCGTGGGGACCTTGGAACCCCTGAAGACCCCGATTCAACTGCTGCCACACGAAATTTAGTCCACGCATCTGATTCAGTTGAGGAAGCAAAACGTGAAATTGCCGCTTGGTTTACTGCAGAAGAAATTGAACTATGTTCACGCGCACTTGAAGCATACGGAGGTGAAGAGCCGGGCTGTGGGTGAAGATAATAAAGTAAGGCCATGTTTACGCATGGCTTTTTCATTTGACACTCTATATAAGAAGTCGTGCATCTCTATATTGGCGGTATACTCGTGGTATTCTTTATACAGAGATTCTTCACGGTGCGTACATGTCGAGTAAGGGCGAAGGCAATCTCCCGACATATGTTCTTGTCGTTACCTGTGTGCTCATGCGGAGAAACAAAGAGGGAATTCTTGAAACGCTTATTCTCAAACGAAGCGAAAAAGAAGCCGAAGGTCCTGGACTCTGGACGATACCCGGCGGCAAAGTTGATAAAAGTGATTGGGGAAAGCCGCGAAAGGCAGCAAGCCATCCCGTGTATGAAGGCATATTAAACCGTGCAGTGAAGCGAGAAATCTGTGAAGAGGTAGGAATAAAAAAGCTGGAGAAACTTGTTTTGATGACTAAAAAGGACTGTATTTTTGTGAGAAAGAGCGGTGTGCCAACATTGGTGATGCGTTTTTGGGGCTTGTGTTCATACGACGTTTCAGTCCGGCTTGATGGAGATTGCACAGAATATAAATGGATCACCCATGCAGCTATTACGGAGCATTATTTTATCGGAAATGTTGCAGATGATATCAAGGTTGCCATGCAAGAGTGTGCTGTACAGTCATCTCTTTAGAAATATACCCGCTTTTAACATGAGGCGGGTTTTAATTATAATTTTGATAAGGAATCTCTTTTTTCCCTTCAGGAATAACTTTTTTAATAATAAATTTTCCGTTCTTGAATTCGGCATCGGTGATTTTTATACGAATATTGTCTTGAAAAAAATAAATTCCAGGCCACGGATCAAATGCTTTGAATTTTCTATAGAGTATTTCAGGATCTTCTTTTTCTACATCAACAAGTCCGTCTTCTTTTTTTATGATTTTTGTGTATGTAGCTGCGCCATGATCTTGCTCCTGCGGGTCAATATTTCCCGCTATCCAATCAGGAATTGTCTCCGCGAGCAATTTTCCTCCCAACTTTGCCAATTCATCTCGTAAGTTCTTAAATCTTAAATCTGAAATCTTCAATCCCAATTCTTGTTGTGCAAGAATTGGCCCATGGTCAATTTTTTCGTCCATAAGCATAATAGTTACTCCCATCATTGGGGTATTGTCTAAAATTTGTGCCTGAATGGGTGAGGGACCTCGGTAAAGCGGCAAGAGGGATGGATGAACGTTGAGCGTCCCATGTTTGGGGATATCTAAAATTTCTTTTGGAAGAATTTTTCCATATGAAGCTACAATAAATAGCTCTGGCTTGAAACTTGAAACTTGAAACT
>CAYZKP010000028.1:0-5087 GCA_964479245.1 uncultured Candidatus Saccharibacteria bacterium
CTCTGCGAGCTCTTTAGGGCGCATTACAACCTCTGCTCCAAACTGCTTTGCAATTTTGGCAATCTCTGCATCGTCAGTAGAAACTACGACACGGTTAACAAAGCGCGAATTGTGAGCCGCTTCAATCGAATATGCAATTAAGGGCTTTCCCGCAAGAAGTTTAATATTTTTTCTGGGTATCCCCTTTGACCCTCCCCGGGCCGGAATGATTGCAGTGATTTTTGCTGATTTTTCCATAAATTAAGACGGCTATCTATATAAACTAACCTGCCGAACCATTGGTTGTTTTATTACGGCGAGCGAGGAGCGGTATAAAAATCAGAATTTTCATATCGTCCGAGCAACCTGTGGTAAGCAACGCCGAACCAAGACGAAATACAGGTTCAGTACTCCGTAGCTCTGCTGCTGGACAATGCGGGCCCTGCCTGTCGGCAGACAGGGAAGCGATCTCCTCCGTCAATACCTCGGGGCTTGCCCCGAGGAACCTTTCTTCCAAGTCCTTAATTTGAGGAGTTTTGACGATGATCGTTCATTGAGCACAGAACAAAGATAAATTATCTGACAGCAGATAAATTGCTAAAAATACTGACCTCCTTTGTCACCGTGGGTAGCGACACCTTTTACGGTCTGCAAATTCGCTGAATTGCGAAAGAATTTAATATCACAGTCTCTACGTTCTTAACCACACCATTATTAACCATTTTTTGCCCAATCAATCATCCCGCGGAGACCTTCATCCAGATCATAGCGACACTTAAAATTAAATTTCTGTCTCACTAAAGACATATCGGCATAAACCCCCGATTGATCGCCTGGGGTTCCACTGGAATAGATAATTTCTTTTTTAATTCCACTTATTCTAATCATTTTATCCAGCAGTTCATTTACGGTTGTTTTTATACCGGTACCAACATTAAAAACTCCACCAATGGCATCTTCTCTGCCAATAATTCCACTGATAAAATCAACAACATCGTTCACGTGGATAAAATCTCTAAACCTGTCTCCAGATCCTTTAACAATCACTTTGTCACCTCTAATTAATTGAGCCAGAAAAATACGAATCATCCCCTGCCTCAAATTATCCAGGTTCTGATTTGCCCCATAGACATTAAAAAGACGCAATGTCGTCGGTTTTAACCCCTTGTCTTGATATAAGCGAATATAGTGTTCGCTAGCAAGTTTACTAACCCCGTAACAAGATAGAGGCTTACACGGATATTCTTCTGAAACGGGCCTATCCGGGACTTCTCCATAAACACACATAGAACTTGTATAAATAAAGCGACCGCAGTCATGATCTAATCCATATTTAATCAACCTCAAGGTTGATTCCGTGTTTGTTCTTAGATCATACACGGGATCGTCAAAGCTTATTTCCCCCGATGCTTGCGCTGCAAGGTGTAAAATCGCGTCAAATTGTATATCCCCCAAATTCTCGATAATTTTTTCATCATGGCATCCGCCTTCAATAAAATGAATCCCCTGGGGAAGATTCTCCTTGCGTCCTGAACTTAGATTATCGATGGTCCAGACTTCATTCCCCTCATCAATTAATTTTTTTGCCAAAACAGATCCTATAAAACCAGCAGCTCCTGTAACTAAATATCTATTGGAATTTTTCATGACAATATTTTATGAAAAGTTTATCGCGTAGCATATACTTTTCAACTTTGTTTAAATCTTCTTCCATGTCAACGCTGTACGTTTCATGCTCGGTCAATATCATTTTAACCTTATATCCATGCTCGAGCACACGCATCATGTCTACAGATTCGGCAATTTCAAGCGGCGTCGGCTCTAGGTTATTGAACGTAAGCAAAAAATCTCTGCGAAAGGGAATAACACATACCTGTTTATGCATGAGAAGCTCCCCTTTTGTTTTTACTCTTGTGGGAATAGGTTCGCGGGAAAAATATAAGGCAAAACCATTTTTGTCACAAACGACCTTTATTGTATTACGGCTATCCTGTTCCACGCGTGTTCGAATCGGGGCCATTAAATTAGCCACCTCGATATGTGCATCAACCGTGAGAGGATGAATGGCCTCATCAATCATTTGAGGAGTGACCATCGGCTCATCTCCTTGGATCATTACAAGAACATCAACTCGTCTATGGAGATCTTCTTCTATTTTAAGCATGGCCTCGGCAACCCGATCACTTGCACGTTCATGGCTTGATTTGGTCATAATCACCTTCGCTCCAAAGTTTTTCGCCGCTTCAGAAATTTCTTCATCACATGTTGCAATGTACACATCCGTTAATGCACGCGCCATGGCAGACCTTTTAAACACGTGTTCAATCATTGGCTGGCCACAAATTTTTGCCAAAGGTTTCCCCGGAAACCGTGATGACCCCATACGTGCAGGAATGACCCCTATAATATTCATGTTTTTCATTTACTTCTATTTAGTTGATCTTTTTTAAGGTATGCATGGCATGCGTAGCAGCATCTTGAAGGAAAATACCATCTAAACTAAAACCGAGAAATTTAAATCCTTGTTTTTTTCTTTTTAGAGCCTCGTTAGGGTCCGATGAGACCGAATGATAGCCAGCTGTTATGTTGTGTTTTTTCGCAGCGCGTAAAACTTTGTTAACGGAATTCTTAACTTCTTTATCATTAAAAGCGCCCGGTTTACCCATTGAAGCAGATAAATCATATGGGCCAATTATAAAAGCATCTAATCCCTTAACGGAGAATATGCTGTCAATATCACGGACGGCATTAATATGTTCTATTTGAATAATCACAACGCTCTCTTTTCTTAACCATTGTTTATATTCTTCAAAACGCACCCCGTATCTCTGCGCTCTGTACAAACCAACCCCTCTTGTTCCTTCCGGAGGATATTTAATGTTATTAACTGCCGCCTGCGCTTCTTCGGGATTATTAACATTTGGGACAATCACCCCATAAGCTCCGGCGTCCATAACTCTTTTTATTAAATTGCTATTATTCTCACCCACCCTCACGAGCGGAGCCATATTGTTCGCTTCTATTGATATAATCAGTGCGGGTAAATCACCAATCTCAATCGAGCTATGCTCCATGTCAATACAAAGCCAATCAAAACCGGCGGGGGCCAATATTTCGGGTATAAGAGGATTGTTCAAGGTTACCCAACAACCATATGTTTGCTCATTGTTGCGTAAAGATTTTTTGAGTGAACTTTTTTTCATGATATATACCTATAACTTTCTATCTAGCGCTTCATTCTTCTTGAAGGAATCATGCACGCCCCGCAGACATAAGTGCAGTCTTTCGCTTATATCAATATAATCCCTCATGTTAATGCGAGCCGGCACATCAGATTCAAAACTCCATGGAGTACTTTTGTAATGTAAATTCCCTTTTTGGGGAGAGTAGCTAATTTTAATTTTCTTTCCCAAAATCTCGCTCAAAATATCAAAGAGGTCTTTCACGCGTATACGCTGGTGTCCCGTAATAAGCAAGGTTTTGTTTTTATACTCGTTTGTTAGAGCAATATTCACTGTTTCGCGAGCAGCGTCTTCAACGTGTACATATTCACGAACTTCTTCTCCGGTACCGTAGTGTCTAAAAGAGCCATTCTTCAGGGCCTCCTCACACAGTCTATGAATAAAATTCGAACCTGTCGCATGACGACCATATAAACTTCCGTATCGAACGATAGTAAATGGAAGATTATACTCTTTGCTAAACGTTTTGCAAAGATGCTCCCCCGCTAATTTTGAAACGCGATAAAATGACCCCAAATTACCCGCGGCGTATGCTGAACTTGCAAACACAAAACGTTTGACTCCGGCTTCCTTTGCCGCCAAAAGACATCTGGCAGTTCCTGAAACGTTAACCTCCATGGTCTCGACAGGTTTAGTATTTGCTTCCCCGATATCCGCAATAGCAGCAATATGAAAAAAGGTATCACAGCCTTGAAGCGCACGAGACATCGTATCTATGTCATTAATGTCTCCCTCAACATACGTAACCCCTTTTTCACCGGCTGGCGCGCGCTCCTTATCATACACCACAACGTGAATGTTGTTTTTTTGAGCAGCCTCTTTCACATGCCGCCCCAAAAACCCAAGTCCCCCTGTAATAAATATTTTTTTCATCCCATTAGAATCTGCCTTTCATAACTTATTTTATGTGGGGCAGAAATAATATTATTTGATTATTTATTCCCGCTAGATCTCGCAAAGAATTTTTTAGAAAACAAAATTCTTTGCCGAGGATTTCTAACGGGATTCATGCTCATTTTTTGTTACGAGACAAAAACAAGTATTCTGCAATTTCAAAATCAATAGGGTTATCAATGTCTAGTCCTTCTTCATCTGAAACTCTGTAAAGAAACGGCTTTTTCCCAACAATGTTTCTATATTGAATCATATTATCCCTTGAAATAAGGTTTGCGGCAAAGTTCAATGCAAAGATATCAGGCAAATCTTGGCTTTTCGGATGATAATCGGGGTTGTAGTTCATCGGTTTTCCGTCTTTCCACAGATTCTCTTTGATGAGGTGAGCAGTGTTAACGGAGTCGTGTTCACCTAAGTCTGTATGCAATACATCCGTAATGGTTTCTGTCTTAACGAGTGGGTTGGTGCAATCAGTAAAAAGTACGAAATCGCAATCCATATTTTCTGCAAGATTTTTATACACATCATTCATCGGCACGTCACTCGTAGCATATCGATCTTCTCTCTTTACAGTTTCTGCCCCTGCCCTTGCTGCGATAGCAAGTATCTCATCGGAATTTGAATTAACCACCACCCCGTCAAGGCGCGGAACAGAAAGCAGCTGTTTGATTTTGAGTTCAAGAAGCGTAGAGCCGGCAAATGGCCGTATGTTTTTTTCAGGAACGCGTACCGAGCCCGAGCGTGCAGGAATAAGCGCTTTTATAATGGCTGACATGTAGATTAGAACACGATTATAAATTAATAAGTTTTACCGTGTCATCAGCCGATGTGAGATTAATATGACCATTATCATATTGCTTAAGAAGCGTACCATTTTTGAATTGTTGGAGCGCTTGTTTAAAGTCGTTTGTGTCAGACATAATGTGTTTGATATGAAAATACGACGCGGAATTATTGAGGAAGCGAAGCGCT
>CAYZKP010000028.1:5097-8221 GCA_964479245.1 uncultured Candidatus Saccharibacteria bacterium
GATGAAAAATTAAAAAAAATAGATGGAACATTTGCCGCAAGCGCAAGGTTGTTAACACTTGAAAGGGGTTCGGCAACGTATAAATCCGCAAGACACACAAGTTCGTCGGTCTGTGTCTGGGGGCCATAACACAACGTAACGTCTAATTCCTTATACGGTTCGTATATATGCGGCATATGATTTTCGTTCGGAGCAACCCGCAAAACAATGTCAGCATCTTCTCTCCGGAAAATATCTCGCAGGGCTTTAAACACTTCATAATTATGCGCCACGTGTTCAGGGATAGTCATTTTGTCTTCATCTCTCAAGTTCATGTAATAACGAAACAGCACAACAACAATTTTGAGCTTGCGTTGTGCGAGCCCATACTTTTGTAAAAGCCGTTCTTTAAACATTTGATCTGTTTGAATTTTTTGTTTTAGTTCGTGTGTGCTTTGAAAATCTACAGAACCAACAACGTGTATCGTACAGGGATCATAGCCTCTGACGCTCCAGACGCGCTTCTCTTCATCTGTAAAAACACCAATTTTTTTGGGAATTGCAGGAGTCAGTTGAAAACGATGCTCTCTACGCGAAAAATCAAAAGCGTCAAGTATCTTTGAAATAGCGGCAATTGCCCATGCATACAATCTCCATGAGAGATTCAGCGAGTATCCGGATGATACACGCCGCTGAAAATTTTTTTCAGTTGAAACTTGTAAGATAATCGTTTCAACTCCCATGCGGTTTGCTTCTTTGAGCACGGTATCATACGGATGTCCTGTTTTGTGACAGATGATTTTTGAAGGACGCACCTCATTTAAAAAACGGGCATACGCCCTGCTTTCATCAAGCCGACGTTTCAATATGGTAAAGATAGGAATACTTAATTTCTTTTCCCGAAAGAAGTCCTTGTCCATAAGGTAAAACTCATAGTGTTTGCTTTTGCAGTATTCAACAACTTCTGCGCGCCGAAGAGGGTTTTTAATCAAAACCAAAAATCCGATGCTGTATGCATCTTTGAGGTAAGGAATAAGGCGCTCGTAGTGTTTCAGTGTTGCAAGATATGCTGGTATAAAATAAATTTTTGGCTTCATACGAAATACAACGTGCGAGAGGTAGCCGCTAACGGGCGGACAAAAAAGTACGGAGCGTCGCCATATCATAGCGCGGGATAAGAAGCGGGTCATCCGTAGAAATTATCCCGCGCTCTTCAACGGTGACAGCATGTTTGACCCCCTCTTTTAGAAGAGCAGAAGATCCCCATTCCGGAACAAACCCATACGGATAGGAAAAAAGAACCGGCTCTGTGCCAAGAATTTCTCGCATCAAGATTTTTGACTTTTTGAAATCGTCACTAAACGTTTTTTTACCCAAAGTATGAATCGGTTCGTGCACATGCGTATGCACTCCCACATCAAAACCTTCCCCCGCAATATCTCTAATACGATTTTCGTTTAAAAAGATGCTCCGTACAAGCTCGCGTTCTTGTAAATTATATTGTGCAAAAACGAAATTAAGAAACGCGTCTCGTATGTTGGAGGAAACGGCTGTAAATGTTTCTTTTATGTTAGCGGTCGAGATATCGGCATACAGGCGACGATTCGGAACAATTCTCTTGTCTTTAGGAATGTAGAACACTTGTGCGAGCTCGTCGTGTTTTTCCTGAAGAAACGCATTCCACATATCAATGACGGTAACAACGGGGAGGCGGGACAAAATGACATGCAGTTTGTGAGCCGACGGCAGAACGCCTTCAAGCGTTTGTGTGATAATGAAAAAAGTTGCCTTTCCGCCATATTTTTTTAAAACAGGAAGCGCGTTTTCATATTGGTCTTTTAGCCCATCATCAAAGGTGACAGAGTAGTGGCGTTTCGGCGAATTGTTTTTTCCCGCTTCAAAAATTTCTTGCAATGTAGCCGGCTCGTAGTGCTGTGATAAAAATTTAATATGTTTTTCAAATTCAGAAACCGGACATGCATTCATGCCTTTGTTTCCGTCATGCGGATCTTCAACGTAGTGATAATGAATAACGATATGTTTATCGGTAAGCGAAAATGGCATATGTACATAATACAACACAAAAAAGCACCCGAAGGTGCCTTGTCTTAATTATATTTGGTGAATTTCACCGGTCTCTCTTCCAAAAACACCGCGTATCGCTTTCCATATTTTTTTCCATCTATTCCGAATCGCCCTACCGGTTAAAAGCCCTTCTTCATCTTTAACTTTTCGCACATTATGATATGTCGGAAACATGCGCATCATATACTTCCAACGCTTAAACGCTCTCTTCTGTGAGCACCAGGGAGTTTTAATTTGAACACGACCCGGATTCATTGCCGCATAAGAAACAGTTGTGAGCACATCTCTATCGTCTTCATATGCAAGCCATCCAAATTTCTCACAGACTCGATACGCCTCAGTCCCTGGATAGGGAGTGAAAATAAGGGGCGTAATTCCTTGTACACCGATATCAAGCAGTTCCTTGCAATTTCCAAGCGTCTCGTCGTAGCTTTCCTCATCTTCGCCAATCATAAATAATTCTTTGCCGCTTTTTATATATGCCTGCACGTCATCAATATCTTCCTCGCTATGTACAATCACAGATAGGCGCGCATCAATAACATTCTTCAGGAAACGCGGTAGCCAATGACGCCGCATAGCCTTAAGCCTAAAGAACCATGGATTTTTAATAAAAAAACTTCCATCATCTTTTAAAAAGTACTGTTTATATTTTGCAAGAAATTCTGGGCTCCGATAATATTTTCTGTTTAATGCACCTCCGGGGTACGCGACAATAAAGAAACATGAGACGTGAAGTTTAGCGTCCACACACCACTTCGCAACTTGTAATGTTTTCTCAAGGTGATGTTCCGCCATTGGCTTATCCATCGAAAGCAAAGTTCGAGTACATCCTGACTCAACCGGCAGATATACAATTTCAGTACCAGCCTCGACAAGAAGAACGGCAAGCGCTTCAGTCATTTTGTCAATCATAATACCATTTGGAAACGAGCAACTAATGTCATAACCGCTCTTTCGAAGGTCCTTAAGATAATTAAGTACCGCAAGAGCGCGCGGCTCTTCCAAGGTAAAGTTATCATCCTCAAACTCAATGTGATTCACTCCCCATTTTTCAATA
>CAYZKP010000029.1:0-3683 GCA_964479245.1 uncultured Candidatus Saccharibacteria bacterium
CAATTGCCATGGCGACCCCGTAACAAGATACAACATTTCACGCGACATAGCCCCAACGCTGGGAAAAAGTTTTTGGAATGTTCCATCGGGTGGAGAAAGCGCATGTGACATGCCATAGATACCAATGCCGACAACAACAAAAATCCAAAAATAGATTTGAGAACCAACAAAGCTTACTTGGCCACCAATAATCCATGAAATTGGACTCCAATCTGTAAAACGAAGACGACGTGTCAAAGAACGAAATCTCATATCACTCTCGTGGTAGAAAATCTTGAAACACTATAACAAAATAAAATATAATTTCAAGAAAAAAGCCGCGTAATAACAACGGTAACGCGGCATAGTTATACAGCACCAAGACACATTCCCTTTTCGTTAAAAAAAAGTGGGGTGGCTTTATTTGTAAGAACAATTGAAGAATATTCTTTTCTGCAAGGAAGCGCCTGCTCGCATTGAGAAAGCGTGAAACAATTTCCTTCTGAAGTAGAAACATAGAAAATGTGTTCGCCTCCAAAGTTAGACGTTTTGTTTAACTGAACAGAAAGTCCGCTTGCGTCAAAGCGCATGTGGTGAGGACGAATACCGACATATGTTGTGCCTCGCGGGACAGAAATATGAAGTAATTTTGCTTCAGCGAGAGAAAATACGTTGAGATCTCCGGTAAGTTCTGCAACCCCAAGAGAACATGGGGATTCATAGAGTTCAGAAACTGTCCCCTCTTGTATGATGCCTCCATTTACAATGATTAACACGCGATCGCTCAAGAGCGCAGCATCTTCTATGTCATGTGTCACGAATACAAGTGTTTTACGCAATTCCTTAAACAGAGATAGGAATTCTCTTCGCATATTTAAATGAAGAGGTCGGTCAAGATATGAAAACGGCTCATCGAGAAGCACTATGTCTGGGTCAGTAGCAAGCGCAATAAGAAGCGCGAGACGCTGGCGCTGGCCTCCAGACAACTCTTGCGGTAAACGATCCAAAAGATCGCTAATCTGAAGACGACGAGCAAGTCTGTGTATATTAAAGAGTGAACAACGATGATAGCGATCAATAAACTTTAAATGTTCTCTGCCGGTCAGGTGAGAAAATAGATATGCTCCTTGGAAAAGAAAACCAATTGTTCTATTTCGAGGCGCAATGGACAACGCGTTGACACCGCGCAGGAGAACAGACCCAGATGTTGGTACTTGCATTCCGGCGAGAACCTTAAGGAATGTTGATTTCCCCGAACCTGATGGTCCAACAATTGCAAGCTGCTCTCCTTCTTGAATAGAACATTCAATAGAACGAAGCGCCTCCACTTTACCATAATGTACCGATACGTTCTTGAGAGAAAACAATGCTTTCCCTGTTATCATAACTGAACCTTTCGTACGTTCTTTAAACGAATCTAAAAAATTTATACTATAAATCAATCCGGACTTCAACATAAAGCACAAAAACAAAAACACCATGTTTACATGGTGTCACAGGGGTGGTAATTTTCTCGCTTTAAAAATCAGGTCGGTACATTTTCTTAAGGATGTTCTCCTCAATCATTCCATTCGTGTGGATTTTCGCCCATTTGAGAAATTCGTCTTTGGTCATTTGCTCCAACGAAAACGAAGCTCTTACTCGTTCACGTGTTTCAAAGAACAACGGTGACCCTTCTCCCAATTTGAATACAGAACGAAGGTAGGGCAGAACGCGATTTTGATCATCTGCGTTTTTACTTGCGAGAAGCGACCATGCTTTTGTGAGCCCCTCAACAAGTTTCCGCGCTTTCTGAGCACATGCAGTATTTTTTAAACATGAGGCATTAACAGTAATAACTGTTTCGGGATATCGTTCAAAGATTTTTCCGAAATTCCTTATGTCTATACGAAACAAGTTGGCGGCAAGTTTATTTTCTCCAACGGGAAAAGGGACAATAGTGCCTACTATATTCGCATCGCCACTTTCTACTGTTTTCAGTCGTTTTCCACTGCCTCCGAGAGGAAGATGCGTAATCGCGCCGGCTGTAGCGGTTCTTTTCCCACATGTTACGGGAATTTTATTTCCGTTCGCGTCCTTTTCAAAAATAATTTCTAGCAATCTCGTTGTGAAAATTCCTGAATCACACGACCACACAGCGAGCGAGTTACCGACAACCCCGTGAGTCAGAGCTTCCTGACGGAAAACAAGATCATAGTTTGCATAGGAATTAACGGCCATTATTGCACATTCGCTATCAACCAGTTTGCCGTCTTTGTCGTAGGTGAGACACGGTTTTAAAAACGACGTTGCGAGACCGTCAACTGCTTGGTATGACCCGTCTAACAGTCCGGCACCCTGCTGTACAAAGTCATCTACCGGGTAAAATGCAAACTCATTTGGATCTAGAAAACCTTCTCCTTTTGCAACCTCATACGAGAGTCTCGTAGTCTTAGTGGTGTAATGACCTACTTTAAACAAAGAATCGGCAGTTACTTCTTTCTGTATGCCAGAAAACCCAAAAAAGAAAACAAAACTGAGCACCGCCACCAATCCCCTGTTGCCATACATCGCGAGAGAAGCATTTTTATTCATGTAGAATCTCCTTCCTTGCAGTAGAGTTTAAGACGGCTTGCAAAAACCATCTGAAGAAAAAGTGTATATTAAAAAAAAATATTATCAATAAAGAATTAATATGAAGCAATTTAATTTAAAAAAGTCAATATGACAAAGAGCGGTTGGATAATACTATACTATATTCCATGGCAGACCGTTATCTCACAAAAGATGATGTGCAGAAAAAAATTTATGGTTTGGAACAATACCAACCAGGTTCTCGCGAGACAAAACATCTCCACATTAAAACTACGAGTGGTACAACAGGAGGAGGAATTACTCTCATAGTCATACGTAAAACACGATTTCCTGAAAAAGATATGTATCTCACAAATCATCTACGAGTCCTCGCGCATACCGCTGCCACCAATACAAGCGCGCTTGGCCAGGTGAGTTTTGCATTCTATCAAAGCGGCGTAAGGCGTGTTATGACAATTGACAAAAAAGATATACAACGTCCTCAAATTACTTCTCTTCTTGATCAGTTTGAGCCCACTGAAATATCAATAACGCCGTCTTCTCTCTTCCATATTTTATGGAGAAACTCGATACATCAAGGCGCAACGTGGCCGTCTGCGCTTCGACGTTTGTATTTATCGGGAGAACCAACGCATGCCTCTCATTATGAGATGCTTACGAAAACTAAACCATCTGTAAGCGTTCTATCGGATTATGGTCTTGCGGAAACCGACACCGTGTCTTACTCGTGTCCGCACCTTACAAAAAAATACTACGACGATCCGTTCGTCACATTTCATCCAATAGAGAAATTTGGATGGCGCATAGGAGAACCAAATGAAGATGATGTAGGTGAAATCATAATAATGCAGACTAACGAATTAAAATCGGGATACCGAACGGGAGACCTTGGTAAATTAGTACGAGAAAAGTGTCCGTGTGGCGCACAAAAAACTCTGTACGTTTATGGCAGAAAAGATTATGACATTGTTTATTGCGCCGGAGCAACATTTGTTGCCATGCTCATCAGTCGAATTTTCAATGATTTTGTTCACAGTATTGCTGACTACCGTATTGAAGTGAGAGAAAAAACTGATGGTTCCAGTCCGCGAGCAAGCGTGCGCATCCTCATCGTGCCACATCGAAACGCA
>CAYZKP010000029.1:3693-5317 GCA_964479245.1 uncultured Candidatus Saccharibacteria bacterium
TGAACATACAATAGAATCATTTAACTCGCTAAGTGAACAGATAAAAAAAATACACCTTATAAAAAAATGGTGTTAACTTTTGCTGTCAATATTCAGTATGGATAGACAGAGAGACCTACAAATTACTCTAAAAAACCCGCACAACCAGCAAATAAATTTATATCCTCATTGAGAAAGGGTGCTTGTTCTTGTAAGACGTCGGAAGAATTACTGACCCCTCGGACTTCAGTAGATAAGCAGGTTGCTTGTACAAGAGTATCACTACTCTTAGTGGTCGTAAGAATTTGTTGAGCAAAAAAATTAAACACTCCCAATATTGCAACAGAAGAAAAAAGAAAGACCTTTTTTATTCTTTGGTGTTTTTGTATGTTAATTTCTTGTATTTTTTGTATATCCATATTTAATATTCTATAGCACATACAAAAAACGAGCAAGGTGGAGGCGAGAGACGATGTTAATAACTAAAAACGTTTGTGTTATACTAATCAATATTTTGTTATTTCTGAACACTAAATCTCGATAATGCCAACTCCACGTAAAAACGTTCTCAAAATTATCTTTTTCGCACTCTTTTTTACTGTCTTTATTATTGGAATTTTCGCGCTCTATTATTACAAAAATACGGAGCAAAATAAATTACTTAAAGAAGAACTGCGCAGTTTTATTATTTTGCCCGTTACATTAAACAACAAGACATACACCATAGAAGATGGAGTTGTTTCTTATGAGACAAAACCCGTTTCCTTATTTACAAGCACGCGTGTTCTCCGGATTGCCTATTCAGCAACTCTGAACCGATTTGCTCCGCTGTTTGCGCTAGAAGGCACCGATCCCGACGAATTAAAAAGAAGTATAGAAGATCTTGATGTGTTTTTGACGGAAATTGCCTCTTTGTATGGTAAAAAAGAAAGTAAAATAATCAAAAACACCTTTCATCCAATAGACTTCTTAAACGTGCTGGCGAACACTGAACAGAGGCTTCAAAAATTCATTTATTCGCCGTCTGATACAAATAGTGCGCAATATTATCGAAATCTGATGAAGTTGATTGACTTATATATTACGTATACCGACAACCTGAAAAACATATTTGAGGATAGGAGCAACTCGCTCAACAACCTCAAGATTCACTTTGTAAATGGTACATCAACTCCGTTCGCATATATATTAGCTTTAGAGGCCGTTGCCTCCAGTGCAGAAAATAAAAAAACCGAGCTTAAAAAAAGAATAGCGTGTCTTAATTATTTTTCATCAGCATGCCCATCACTTCAAAGTTCGTTCAAAGATTTTTCTGGGGCAACGCAAAACCGCATTATAGTCGAACCTGATGTGAAAAAGTTGCACGAAATGCCTGAAATTATTTATGACAACAAAAAAATTATTGATACGTATCTTGAAAAGCTCGCGCTCATTGAAAATTCTCAGATTAAAAAAGATTTTCCTTTGATTGTCCTTCAACATGATCAATGCTTTATAGATTTGCCTTTTGTATATTATCAACCCTCACAGCGCGCCGGTGCAGAAAAAAAGGGGGCTTTCAACGTGGCGTTTTTGAATGACTTATATTGTTACGACCCAAAAAACTACACTGATAACATTATACCATACAATCTCACTAGACACA
>CAYZKP010000029.1:5327-7929 GCA_964479245.1 uncultured Candidatus Saccharibacteria bacterium
CTTCATGAGTTGATGACTTTCCTCGCTGGCCGTACAGAAGGATATCTCTTTGAATTAAACAAAAAGGGAATTCGCTATTTGTATCAATCAATCAATAATCCTTATATGTGTCCTGATGCGGGAGCGAATGTGTACCGCGTGATTACCATAGATACTATTCGCAACATGCTCTCGACAAACGCGCTCGGAACTTTGGAGAATGCCAACGTCATAGGACTTCCTCTGCGCGCCATGGAACAAAAGATTCTCACCGGTAACGTTGTTTTAGAATCCGATATTGACGCGTACATCAATGGAGTTAGATCAATACTCATTGAATACGGAGAAAAAAAGCTTTCTCAACACATTGGCGTAGAAAAGGTTTTATATGCTGAAAAATTAATATCAGTATATGAACAAGGTTCTCCACGTACTGATGAAATCATCCGTTACATAATATACAAAAGTAATGTTTTGCCTGAATTAATCAAAACGAAAACGCCGGTCACAAACCTACTTTATCTTTTTTTAACAAGAAGTTATCCACTCACATTGTTATTAACACACAATAAAAGTGTTATTGAGAAAACGCCGGCAATCGTTGTAAACGCTGAACCATTTGACCCTATAAATTTGAAACTTGTTTCTTACAACAAAATGCTGAAGCATATATATTCCGTACAGGAGATACCAGAAATAATGATATCCAATACAATAAAATTATTTCGCGATTAAATCATGACAAAGATATCAATCATACTTCCTTGTTTGAACGAGGAAGAAAGCATCGGGGCAAGTATCTCAAAGATAAAAACCGTCTTCCAAGAAAATAACTTGAACGGGGAAATTATTGTTGTTGACAACGGAAGCACCGACAACTCTGCGGCAATAGCAAAACAATTTGATATTGTATATGTTTTTGAGCCAAAACGAGGCTACGGACAAGCTTATCTTGCCGGACTCAAGCATGCCAAAGGGCAATATCTTGTTTTGGGAGATCCCGATAACTCATACGATTTCAACGAAATTCCAAAATTTTTGTTCCATCTCAAAACACATGACGTGGTCTTAGGCTCACGCTTTAGAGGCCATATGGAAAAAGGGGCTATGCCGTTCCTCCATCGTTATATCGGCAACCCAGGACTCTTGTTTCTGCTAAAACATGTATATGGCCTTACGATATCCGAACCAAGTACCGGATTTATCGGCTTGAAAAGGGAAATAGTGCCACAATTAAAACTCAAAGAGACTGGAATGGAATTTTCGTCAGAGTTGCTCATAAAAGTAAAAAAGAGCAATTTCCGCCTTAAAGAAATTCCTGTTAATTACCATCATCGCGCCGGAGTATCAAAATTTCGCACATGGAGAGACGGCTTTCGGCATCTAAGATTTTTGACGCGGGAATATTTTTGCGCGTCATATACCAAAAACAAAATACCAACATCATGAGAGTTGTCTTTATAACAGACCCGATATGGCCATTTACCGTCGGCGGCTCAGAGATTCAAAACTATGAAATATATAAACGGCTTGCTCAACGAGGTCACGACGTTCATATCTGTGGATTCAAGAGGTGGGAAGGAAATGATTCAATTACCCGAGACGGAATCGTGATACACGGCGTGACGAAGTATCGAGATATTCCCATGCTCGGCCCGTGGAATATTATACTCAATCAAATACATCTTTCTACAAAGCTCTTCTTCTGGCTATTAAAAGAGAAGTTTGACGTCATTGATGTTGCTCATTTTGTATTTCTCAATTGCTATGCCGCGAAATGCGCCTCTCTTATCAAAAGGACGCCTCTTGTGTTTACATGGCAACAACATTTTGGAAGAGAATATCTAAGCGGAATGCTCGGAGGAGTGGTCGGCGCGGTTACCGCCGCTCTTGAAAAACCGACACTGCGATTCTCTCGATTCAATATCGCCTCATCTCTAATTGTGCGGCAGGACCTTATAAAAGCAGGTATGCGCGAAAAATGCATTGAGGTTATTTATAACGGAATCGATCTTCGCGCAATAAACGACGCCGCGCCGCTTAAAAAAAAGAAGTTTGACGTTATATTCGTCGGTCGGCTAGTTTATCAAAAGAATCCGGAACTGCTTGTCCGTACGGTGCGGTTTTTGGTTAATGATAGCCCCGACATAAATGTCTGTATTCTCGGCAACGGATATCTACTACAGAAACTTCTACACGTGGCCAACACCCTCAACGTAAATGAATATATTGATTTTGTCGGAGAAATTAGAGATAGGGGAAAGGTTTTCCAATATCTGAAATCCTCCAAAGTATTCGTACTCCCCTCCCGGTTTGAGGGATTTCCGCTTACCACGGTTGAGGCAGGCGCGTGCGGTATCCCCATTGTCGTTGTAAACAGTAAATGGAACAGAACTGTTGATTTTGTGGATGGAAACGGCCTTTTGGCAGAGGAAACACCAGAGGCGCTTGCGCGGTCCATTTTACGCCTTCTTAATGACGAACACCTAAGAAAACAGATGGGCGAAAAAGGGAAACAGATAGCGCGTGAGTTTGATTTTGATAAACTGACCGTGCAAACCGAAGTTTATTATAAAGAAGCAATTAGACATGCACGTACGTAAGCGGGTCGCCCTTTTCCACG
>CAYZKP010000029.1:7954-8204 GCA_964479245.1 uncultured Candidatus Saccharibacteria bacterium
AGTTATACAAAAGCTTGGCTTTCAAGACGTACACATTATTGCTCTTGGCGATAAGATACGCTTCCCTTTTATGGTCTCTGCTGTGTGGAAAAAAAGGTTTTCGGAGTGTAATTTTTCTTCTCAATATGATTTTTTTATTTTTTCGGGAAATTTTTCTATTTACGCTGCAGAGAAACATGCGCCCAATCTGTGGTATTGCCATACGCCCCCGAAACTACAGTATCTTCCCTCTTTCTATAAAAAAACAGCG
>CAYZKP010000030.1:0-825 GCA_964479245.1 uncultured Candidatus Saccharibacteria bacterium
GCATTGGCACCTCAACGCCTATGGCAACCTCAACTCTTGTCGGTGGTTCATTTTTGCAGGCTGGTGGTGATGCGAGTGCAAGTTATGCGCCCCTAAAGATAGGTTCAGGGGGTCCTGGTGCGAACGATATTGCTGTGTCGGGGAAGTATGCTTACATTGTTGTTAACGATTTCCTTAGCATTTACGATATCTCAACATCAACACCGAGCTTTGTTAGCGATACCACGATTACTACTGATCCTGTAAATGTAGCCCAAGCTGTCGCAGTGGCGGGGAAATACGCATTTGTTGGGGATAATCGTAATGGCATCGAGGTATTTGACGTTTCAAATCCCCAAAGAGTTGCAAGTACCACTATCGTACATGACGCCAATAACGTTCAAGAACTTGTGGTAATGGGTAAGTACCTCTACAGTGGCATGAATAACACGGGAAGCGGTGGGCTTGCGTTTTCCATTTGGGACATCTCTGATCCCACAAATCTTGTACTTCTTGAGTCTTCGATTCCTGAAAGTAATACGCAAAGTATTAAAAACATCGCCGTCTCTGGGCGATATGCGTATACGGTCTCTGGGAATTTTGCCGGTGATGATTTTGAGATACTTGATATTTCTAATCCTACTGCCGCTGTAAAGGTTGGCGGCGTGGATCTCGAAACTAGCAGTGATGGTTTGTATGTTTCAAACAATAAAGCATATGTAGCCTCAAGTACGGAAATGCTGATTTTTGATGTCGATGATCCCGCATCTCCGACAGAATTGAGTAGAGTATCTGTGTCTGATGCGATAACTGAAATAGTTGTTTCTGGGCGGTATGCCTATTTAA
>CAYZKP010000030.1:835-1539 GCA_964479245.1 uncultured Candidatus Saccharibacteria bacterium
TTTCTGATCCAAGTAATCCTCAAAAGGTCGGCGGTACAGCGGCAGATGCTGCCGCAACGAGTGTTGTGATTGTAGGAAAAAATGCATACCTCATTGGCTCTAGTTTTGGTCCTGACATTTACGATATTTCTGGCATTGAAGTGCAGTCAGCACTTGTCCACTCACTTGAGGCTGGAAGTGCTCAAATTCGCGAAAACTTGATTGTGCAGGGGTACGGTCATTTTGATTCACTCACCGCTGGCTTGGGAGGTATATTCTCACGCGGACCCATTTCTTCATTTGTTGCATCCACTACTGCAGCAGGTCCTATTTCTGCAACATTCATTGGCGGCAATGTGGGCATTGGCACCACCTCTCCAGGAGCTTTGTTTTCTGTCGGAGGCAATGGGTATTTTGATGGAGACGTATGGTTTTCAAGCTTGACGGCAACATCAGGTGTTTCCTCTTTGCAAGGCGGTTTCATATCGTCAGCCTCCTCAAGCGTGACAACTCTTGCGGGTTCTAATCTCTTTTCTTCGTCAACGGTGGTCGCGGACGGACAAGTCATAGCCGGAAATCTTACAGTTGGAGGCGCGAACACAGCAGCGTATAACCAGATTGGCTCTGGACAAGCGCCAGATGGTGCAAATATAGGCGATGCAAGCGACCTCTTTATACACGACTCTCTTGAGGTTGAGGGAACGTTTTATCTCACTGGTGGATCC
>CAYZKP010000030.1:1549-4532 GCA_964479245.1 uncultured Candidatus Saccharibacteria bacterium
TTCATCAACGATTGTCGCGGATGGAGCAGTTATGGGTGACACTTTTGCATTTGGCGGCTCTGCCACAAACACACAGGCATTTAGTCAAATCGGTAACGGGCAGGTGAAAGACGGCGCAGATATAGGTGATGCAAACGACCTGTTTATACACGGTTCTCTTGAAGTTGAAGGGACGTTTTATCTCACTGGTGGTTCTGCGGCAATTGTTAATGCCGACGTTGCGGAAGTGCTTCTCACTGAAAAAGGGCGGCAACACCAGCTTTGTAAGAGCGACCCAAACTGTGTTGTATCTCAAGAGTATGTCAAAGACGAACTTGATTTTGGCGACCTCGTCTGTATCAATCCTCGTATCGGGCAAACAATTGAACGATGTACGGAGGCAAATTCGCGTCTTGCGGTTGGTTTTGTAAGCGAAACCGCTGTTATCAAAATGGGTAACACAGATTCGGTTGGTTATCCTATCGGTGTTGCCGGTATCGCGCTTGCGCATGTAACGAATGAGGGCGGCGATATCAATCCGGGCGATCTTTTGGTTTCTGCTTCGCGAAGCGGCTATGCTATGAAAAATAACAATCCGCATGTTGGCACTGTAGTTGGGAAAGCGTATGACTTCTGTTATGAAGCAGAATGCAAGATTCCAGTCTTTATCGTGCTTATGGATGGCGCGGGGGATTCTGATGAAAAGGTTGAATCTATCGCAACGTCAACGGAGCCGACGACGGGATCATTTGCCGATCGCTTCTTCAAGAATATCTTTTCACGTATCGCTAACTGGCTTGCAAGTACGGCAAACGGCATCGCGACGATTATCACCGAGAAATTGACCACTAAAGAGCTCTGCGTTTCAGACGGAAGCGGCGCAGAAACGTGCGTAACGAAGCAACAACTCGACACTCTTATTGGAGGTGTTGGCGCGACTTCGAATGCTCTTCCGCAGGAGGACTTGAATTCAAGTAGCGCACCTTCTTCAACCGAAACCGATACGGGGGGAGATGCAGAAGCGCCCGTTATTAATATCAATGGAAACAATCCTTCATACATTGCGATCGGTGCAGCATATTCTGATAATGGTGCGACAGCATCTGACAATGTTGATACGAACCTCGGCGTTTACGCAATTGTAAACGGAGTAGACGTCGGTGACATTTCAAATATTTCGCTTGATACCGCGACATCAAGCGAGCATGAAATTATCTACTATGCAGTTGACCAAGCGGGCAACAGAGGAGAGGCAACGCGGAGGGTTATTGTTGGCGACGGAGTAAGCAGTGAAGGAACAGACGGTACAGCGGGAAGCACAGAACCGGTTGCGGCAGAAACAGTAGCGCCGACAGACACCACTTCTCCGATTATCGTACTCGTCGGTTCAGATATTGTTGAAGTTGTATCGGGTACTACTTATATTGACCCCGGAGCTACGGCGACTGATGAAGTTGACGGAGACCTGAGCGCGCATATCGTGGTTAATACAAGCGCGGTTAACACAGCGCTAGCTGGTTCTTACACGGTAACCTATAATGTGTCTGACAGCGCTGGGAATGCTGCAGTTGAAGTTGTAAGGACGGTGAATGTTATTGAGGAAATACCGGCAGAGCCAGTATCTGAACCACCGCCGCAAGAATAGCCACATTGAAGCCTGACTTCAATGTGAAGTCCAATGAAGTATAGTTATATTCAAAACATCTTTGCGCGTGCGCAGAACAAATATTTCCCGTTTTATAGCGTGGCGGCTATTATTGTGGCGATACTTCTCATACACGGAGAAGTACGCGCTCTCACGTGGTATGCTCCTGAAACCGTGTTGATACAAGTTCTTGAAGGAAATGTGCCAGACGAACGCGCGAGCTGTTTTGGAGATATTATTTCAGAGAAACACACGATTAAAAAAAAGCCGCTCCAAGGGCTTGCGAGTCTGTATGATTTTATAGATTCTCGTTCTTTTTTTGTAAATACCGATCGCGGGTTTTATCTGCTTGAAACGGGCTTTACTAAATACAAAGAAGCATTTGAAATTAGAATCGTTTGTTATTCACAAAATCTTGAAGGTGTTTCATACACGGTGATTAATAGCGAAAATCAAAATGGGTGCCGAATCAGAGATGGCGGAAAACTCGTTGTGTGTTGATGCGCAGGAGGGAGACATATCAAAGCTGAATTTTGATACGAGAATATTGCTATAGATTGTATTCATTTCCCACAAAGCGCATCGCTTTCCTTTTTGGTAGAGGCGTTCCATCGGGCGCAAAAGAATATACGACATTTCCACGGACAGACTTTGTTTCACACTCGGTTGTTTTTTTATCAAAAGAATATACAAAGCACGCCTGTGGTCCGCCTGCAGGAGACCACGTACCGGTATACAATTCTCCAGTTGGTTTTTTCATGCCCCATATGTTTCCGTTTTCTCCGTAGTACTCAATCCAATCGTTTCCTTCAAGCGTGTTGCCGGCAAGCACAATTCGGGCAACGGGAGTTTTGGTTGGAAGAACTGCGTACACATACGTACCTTCATTGTATAGAGTGTCAAGAAACTCTGGGCAGTTTTGTTTTATCGGGGACAAAAGAAAAATGGGGATAGTGTCTAAATTTATTTCGATGGTAAGGTTGCTAAACCGATTGAAAGCATTTTCCATTTTCGCACGGCAATCTCCGGTCAGAAAGGCGTGCGCAGCTTCTGGATCACCTCCACCGATATTTGAACTGAGCAAATTGACTACATATTTTCCTGATGCTGGATAGACGCCGAGCGAGGTGATGCTGTCCGTGACAACAATTCCTTCTCCGGGATATTCTTTTTCTAGGAATGTTAATGCCGTGTAAGTTTCCCTTGAAAGAATCTGGTGGTGTTCAAGAGGTTTCGCGAAAACAGTGTAATAATGAAACAGTGGAAATACGGCAAACAAAGCGACCGCAAGAGCCACGCGCCGTTTGGTTATAAGAAACGGTTTTGCGAGGCGTATGAGTGTTGCCATCCCGGCTCCCG
>CAYZKP010000030.1:4542-8125 GCA_964479245.1 uncultured Candidatus Saccharibacteria bacterium
TCCCGTAAGAACGCGTACACCGAAAGCATAGAAGATGAATAACCGTGGAGCAGGAATAAGAATACTCACATCAAAAAGATTAAAAAAGTAGAGCGTTATAACCGAAAAGAGAAACCAGTATAGGATTATTTTTGATACATGGTGTTCTGAGACGGCAGTTGCATAAAGACCGACGATAGCGAAGGTGCTTGGGATAATGCCAAATAAAAAAATGGGCGAAAGATAGGTTTGTATAACGTTCCACTCCGTTGAGAAAATTACCGCGTCAAATATGTGAAGATATAGAAGTGCGGCGATAAAGAGCGCCGCGCACAAGACCGAAAGACCGGAAAAATATTGAAGGAATTTTTTTCTTGTAGTGTGAAAAAATTCGTGGAGAGTATGGTCCATTGATAGGATATAGATAAACATTGCTCCGATAAAAAAGAAAAAAGCGGGGGGGTAAGACAGTGCGAGTGCGACAAGCACAAGCCCGAGGAGGAGAAGATATGCGTGATTACGCGTCTCAATCCACTTATGAAAAAGTATGAACGAGAGAAGAAGAAGCGTGGTGCCAAGCGTGAGGGGGATAAAATATTGATGGGCAAGCAAACCGGCCGTGCTTTTTATTGTGCCGAAGAAAAAAACAGCAAAGAGGGCTGACCAGTAATCTTTAAACCACAATACAACCAGATAAAAAAGGAGAAGACCGTTTATAATTACGAAAGCCGCAGGAAAGAATTGATAATAAAACAGGGGATCGCCAGGAATGAGCGAGAATATAGCCGTGAGAAACAAATCAAATCCCAATTCAAAATTTGTGTGAGCAAAAGGAACGGCAAAATAAGGATTTTCAAATGGAAGCTTGTGCTCCTCCGTGATGTATTTACTGAATGATATGTGTACATACTCATCTCCAATGAGCGGAAAAGAATATTCCACATGAGGCCAATAGGCGAGTATGGCGCCAGCGGCAATAGCAATGCACAGTAATAATATTTGTATCCTTTTTTTCATTTAAGGTCACATTGAGGTCAGACTTCAATGTAGGCGACTTTTTAATCTACGTATTAACGCATTCTTCCAAAGTATACTCTTATTTAAAAACAAAGCGCAGCGTAAATCAAATGCCATATTTTTTTTCTCTGATTTGATGGCAAAGTCAAGATTGCGTTTGTGGTCATTAAACATCTCTATGGGGAATAAACACTTTCTTATGAGAGCTCTTGATAAAAGCAAGGGAAATGTCGTGTATTTGTGAAGGGCGCCGAATAAATGGAGCGGAATCATCGTTCCAATACATTTATTGCATCTACAGCAATTCTTGAGACCCTCCGGATGCTCCCAGCAAACCCTTAGCCGATTGTAGGTCTCCGGATATTGTGAGATTATCCTAATTTTTTCCGGCCGAGAAACAGTTAAACCGTGATAGACAATATTGAGTGTCTCCGTGGAAAGGAGCGGCGCATTGCTCATTTCCACCATGAGCAATGCTAATAATCGGTTCCTGTCCTCTTGTGGCAGGGAAAATGATCCAGGAACAAACTCGCCGGCGGCAAAATAAAATCGCGATGACTGCTGTCCTATCGTAAGTCCGATTCCAGCAAGTGCCGATCCGTTGCTCCAATTCCAGTCAATTCCTTGATGAAACCGCTTAATGTTCGTACGTATAGGAACGAGCTCTATACCAAGCTCACGCATCAATTCATCGTATGAACCCAGTGCCGTCTCATATGTTTTTTCATCTTCAAGAGGAATATCAAGACCATGGGCAAATAAAGCGTGTGTAATCTGGTGTTCTTTGAGCGGCTCATTTTTCGGAAGATGTGAAAACAGCGTGTAAAAAGAGTCAACGCCCCCTGAAAAAGCGCATAAAACATTTTTACTCCTTGCTTGTTCTGGCGCATACGTTTTGGCGTGTATTTCTACTACTTTGTACTTTTTTGGATACCAAAAATTTGAAATGCGCTGAAACTCTTTAATGTTATATGCCAAGCGGGGCGAGATACATCCCCGCACATCCATATTTTCTCCATAAGCCATGGCGGGCAATAATAAAGAGACAACAAACCCATCCGCATTGTCGGAAATCCAATTTTTGTATTTTACGGGAATGGCAAACCATAGTGTCGCTGGCGCACCCTCGACATGTTTTGCAAATTCTATCTCTGCGGAAACGCAGATCTCTTTTCCGTTTATTTTTAATTGTGCCGGATGTATTATCATACATATTGTTTTGTTATATTATATTCTAATATGGAAAAAGATAAACGAGACCATTTTTTACGGCTCAGCTGGCACCTTGCAATTGTTGACTTTAATCTTAAAAACGAAAGAAACTATTTGGGCAATCTATGGTATCTTTTAAATCCACTTTTCCTTTTTCTTGTTTTGTTTCTCATATTTGCTGATCGATTGGGAGGCGCCATCCCTTCATACCCCTCGTATCTAGTCGTTGGCATACTGATGTTTAATTTTTTTGTAAAGACCACAACAGAATCAACTGGCGCTATTTTAGGAAACAACGTCATCAAATCATTTTCTTTTAAAAAAGAGGCACTTGTTCTTTCGGTTATCTTGAGAAACATTTTTTCTCATATATTTGAGGCAATAGTATTTTTTGTCATTCTCCTTTTTTTGGGTGTTCCATGGTACGGAATTTTCATATACATACCCTTTCTTTTTTTTCTAACCCTATTTGTCTACGGAGTAGCTCTTTTCCTATCCGCGGTAACTGTTTATTTTACAGACTTAGGAAACATCTGGCAGTTTTTTATGACAATATTGTGGTTTGGCACTCCTATTTTTTATGCTATCGGAGAACAAACACGGCTCTTTCTTTTCAATTTATTAAACCCTCTTTACTATTTCATTACCGCCGCGAGGGACAGTATCATATATGCTAAAATTCCAGAACCGTGGATACTTGCGGGAATTGTTGTATACCCGCTATTAGCGTTCATTATAGGAAACGAAACATTCAAGAAATTAAAACATAAATTCGCGGATATGTTATGACACGCAAAAAAAACATACTCTATATTTTTCTTCATATCCCGAAAAGCGCTGGCAGCACATTTCGGAGCCACATAGAGTGCAATTTTAATAAGGATGAGGCGATCTCTGTGTGTTGGGATGAGTATCTTGACCTAACAAGAGGAGGGATTCGTGTATTTTTTACACCGGGAAAGCGCCGCGAGCAAATAGACGAGTATCTTTCACGTCTCACCAATGAACAAAAAGACAAGATAAAAATCTTACATGGCCACGAGGTGTACTATGGCATTCATCGTTTTTTCTGGGGCAGAGAGCCAAGATATATTACGTTTTTAAGGCATCCGATAGACAGAGAAATATCTATGTACAACTTTTGTCGTGAGCACCTTGAAAATCCATCAAAGTTGCAAACAGGGGACGGGGGCGCCATCAGAGAAAAATTTATCAAGGAGCAGATAGTAGGGGAACTTCTCAAAAATGGAAAAATAATTTCATTTGAAGAATGGTTAAAAAATACGTCCTGGCACAATGATTTAGCGAGCAAGTACTTGAAAAGACATGGTTTTGCGACAGCGGGCGAGCCGCCACAGGAGATGCTTAAGAAATT
>CAYZKP010000031.1:0-340 GCA_964479245.1 uncultured Candidatus Saccharibacteria bacterium
GAGCGGTGTACATTTCAAAAACAAATTTAATAAAAGAAGGGAGAATACGTGGAGACAAAATCGGCTTTTATGGAATGGACAGATATTCATCAATTGATATTGACGAAATGCTTGATTTCGTCGTTGCCGATCAATTACTGCGAACACGAAACAAGGATGGCGATATTTTTAACATATAATATTAAAATTTTTTGTTATACATGCGCGCGAAGTCAAAAAGAAAAATATGTGTCGTTACCGCAAATAGAGCCGATTTCAGCCGCTTGCAAACGGTGCTTGAGTCCATTGACGTACACCCGAAATTGGATCTTCAGCTTGTCGTCATTGGTTCACATCTTCT
>CAYZKP010000031.1:350-7969 GCA_964479245.1 uncultured Candidatus Saccharibacteria bacterium
GGGATATACCATTCAGGATATTGAAGACAAAGGTTTTAGGATTAACAGCAGAATTTTTATGGAGCTTGCGGGAGAGACGCCAACGACCATGGCAAAATCGGTAGGGCTTGCAATGATTGAATTGTCTACGGCGTTTGACCACCTTAAGCCCGACGTGGTGCTTACGCATGGGGACAGATATGAAGCCCTTGCCGTTGGTGCAACTGCGGCGATGATGAATATCCACGTAGGCCATATTCAAGGTGGAGAAGTTTCTGGCAATATTGATGAAAGTATCAGGCATGCGCTTACCAAATTTGCCCACTTGCATTTTGTGTCTACTGAAAAAAGTCGCGAACGAGTTATAAAAATGGGCGAACACCCCGATACTGTTTTTAATGTCGGCTGTCCAGGTACGGATGTGCTTTTGCGAGTTCCTCAAAAAAATAGGGCAGAGACGGTGAAGCAACTCAACGCCGAAGTTATACGTACCGAGAAAAAGTTAAATCCAAAACTTCCCTACATTCTTATGATTCAACATCCGGTTACGACCGAATATAAAAGCGCAGGAAGCCAAATATTGGAAACCATTAACGCATTGCAAAATCGCAAGGAGCAGTTGGTTATTTTATGGCCGAACATTGATGCCGGAGCAGATGAGCTTTCGGGGGTCTTACGCCGGCACTCTATCTTGCAAAAAAAGGAGGTAGTAATTTTTAAACATGTGCCTTCCCACATTTTCCCCAATGTCTTACGCGATGCCGCATGCCTCGTGGGAAATTCTTCAAGTGGAATTCGGGAAGCGTGCTATTTCGGAACGCCCGTTGTAAATATCGGTTCTCGCCAAAATGACAGAGAGCGGGGAGGAAATGTTATTGATGTTCCGTATTCTGCAGAGAAAATTTTACACGCCGTTAAAAAACAAATTCATCACGGGGCATATCCGACAGAATATATTTTCGGGAACGGAAACGCCGGAAAACAGCTTGCGGAAATTTGTGCGACGTGTAACCTGCCAAACATTCAGAAAAAAATATATTACTAAACTCCCCAGCATGATCCAAAAAGCAAAAATAATAGCAATAATTCCCGCGCGCGGGGGGAGTAAAGGTCTCCCGGGTAAAAATATTATTCCGCTTGGCGGCAAACCTTTAATTGCGTGGTCAATTGAAGCGGCAAAAAACAGCAAACTTGTTAAACGGGTGATTGTAACAACGGATGATGAAAAAATAGCCGCTGTTGCGCGCGAATATGGCGCGGATGTTCCCTTTATTCGTCCCGCGGAGTTGGCGCAAGATGATACACCGCCTGATCCTGTTTTAAAACACGTCCTCCAGCATTTGGAGGAAAAGGAAGGTGTGAAGCCAGAAATAATAGTTTGGCTTGAGCCCCCGTGCCCATTTCGGACGCCGAAAGAGATTGATGAGGCAATAACCATGTTACAAAATGACCCTAATGCCGACTCTCTGCGCTCAGTGATTGAGCCGTTTCAGAATCCATTTAAATCATGGACCCTCAAAGGAGCATATTTAAAACCGCTCATAGAAAAGAAAGGACAAGTGCTTCACACAGGTCCGCGGCAAAAAACGGAAAAGACATATTGGCAAAACGGTGCGCTATTTCTTTTGAAATATAACACCATAATGAAAAAGGGAAATTTTTTTGGAGACAACATACTTCCGTATATTATGTCTTCTGACAGATTTGTTGATATAGACAAAAAAGAGGATTTGGAATACGCGGAATTTTATCTGAAGAATTTTAAATTTTGAATTTTTAATTTCGAATAAATTTTAAACGAATCAATGTTTAAGAATTAATACATTCTAGTTTGATTCAAAATTCAAAATTTGAAATTAAAAATTTATGAAAATATTAAACACTCTCGGAGAACATTTTGCTCCCAAAGCCAGGGCAATTCTAGAAACTCTTGGCGACGTTGATTATCGCGAAGTAACTCACAAAGAACTTTTAGATATTGCTAATCAATATGATGCTATTGTTGTTGGACTCTATCCCATGATTGATAAAGAAGTAATGGATCGGGCAAAAAAATTAAAATACATTGCTATACCGGCAAATACAATTGAAAACATTGACGAAGCGTATGCAAAACAGAAGGGAATAGAGGTCGTCAGTCTTTGGGGAGAAACAAAGTTTTTGAACACGATTACCGGGACCGCCGAGCTTGCTATGGGGCTTTTGATTGATCTTGTGCGCCTCACTCCGTGGGCATTTGATAACGTAAAAGAATACAAATGGGAACGGGAAAAATTCCGCGGACACAATCTCTACGGGAAAACGCTTGGCATTGTGGGTATGGGCAGGCTCGGAACATTGATGGCACGATATGGAAAAGCGTTCGGCATGAACGTAATTTTTTACAGCCCGCACACTGACAAAAGCCCGGTGCCCGATTGTCGCAAGGCCTCTCTTGAAGAACTACTTCGGGACAGTGACATTATTTCAATTCACGCGCATTTGAACAAAGAAACGGAAAACATGTTTGATGCGGATGTATTTAAAAAAATGAAAAGAGAAGCATATCTTATAAATACTGCACGCGGCAAGATTGTAGACGAACGGGCTTTACTTAATGCGCTTGAGAATAAAAAAATTGCTGGATATGCCGCAGATGTTTTAGCTGATGAATTTCACTTCGATGATACCGGGCTCGTTCATCATCCGCTGATAGATTATGCGAAGATTCACCAAAATGTTATCATTGTTCCCCATACGGGTGGCATGACTCACGAATCGCGAGAGAATACAGATATATTTATTGTAGAAAAATTAAAAAATTTACTTACAAAATAATATGAAAAAAATATCTGAAATAAAAATAGGGAAAAGAAAAATTGGAATACAATCTCCGCCATTTGTTATTGCGGAGGTTGGCATTAACCACGAAGGAAGCACGGCAAAAGCGAAGCGGATGATACGGGATGCCAAAAAAGCGGGAGCCGAGTGCGCGAAATTTCAAAGTCATGTTGTGGAGGATGAGATGGTTTCACGAGATTCACTTCGGCACTTAACTCCAAGTCACGCGACAGAATCTGTATGGGACATCATTAAGCGATGCGCATTTAATGAAACGCAAGAACGAGAATTAAAAAAGTATACGGAAAAATTAGGCATGATTTATTTATGCACTCCATTTTCACGTGCCGCGGCAGATAGGCTAGAGCGACTAGGGGTTAAAGCATATAAAATTGGTTCCGGAGAATGCAATAATTATCCGCTTATAGAACATATTGCGTCCTTTGGAAAACCGATGATCGTAAGCACCGGCATGAACACGACCGCCTCAATAAAAAAGACAGTTGCAATTTTGAGAAAACATAAAGTGCCATACGCGCTTTTGAATTGCACTTCTATGTATCCGGCGCCTCACAGCAAGGTGCGACTGAAAGGTATCCAGATGCTTCAGAAAGCGTTTCCTGACGCGGTTGTTGGCCAAAGTGACCACTCGCTCGGTGTGTACACGTGTCTTGGCGCTGTCGCACTCGGTGCTTCAATTTTAGAAAAGCATTTTACCTCTGACAAAAAATGGCCCGGACCGGATATTCCTGTGTCTATTGACCCCGTAGAACTTAAGGAACTTATTGTCGGATCTTTCGCTGTTTGGGAGGCGATGGGCGAACGCAAAAATATTTTAAAAGAGGAGCAGGAAATTATTAACTTTGCGTACGCAAGCGTTGTCTCAATTGCCGATATTAAAAAAGGAGAAAAATTCACTCGCAAAAATGTTTGGGTTAAACGTCCCGGGACTGGAGAGATTCTCGCGGAAGAATTTGAAAAAATTATTGGTAAAGAGGCAAAACGTAATATTGTTAAAAATACTCAATTAAGAAAAAAGGATGTTGTAAAATAAAAAAACCGCTTGGATGTTCCAAGCGGCTACGAGAGCTCTCTAAAAGCCATGGAGTAAACTTTGGCGAAACAGGTTCGTTACTTAAACCCGAAAAGCTAAGTCTTTCGTAATTTGGTGGGGGAGTTCGATTAAAACGTTATTTTTTTTGCACCTTGCGAAATAACGATTATTTATACTATTCCGGTACGCCTGATCAAGCCCCCCGAATTCTGCGCAAAGCAACCCAATTTTTTCTTTTTGTTCCTCAGTAAGCACGACCTCTTGGCTGAATCCACATGCACCGATGATGAGACTCAAAGCAGGAAAAAGAAAGATATACTTTCTCATGACGCAATTTCTCCTTTTCCACGAGGTAACTGGACGCTGAGGTGCAACACCCACATATTCATGTATGTGGCACACTTCCGCTTGAAACATAACATATATAAAACGTAAGTCAAGTTAGTTGACCCGAATTCAAAAGTCCGTGTTTTCATAACCTTTTAGTATAGTAAGTTGTTACAATAGGAGAAATGAGGAAAATACTGTTTGTAACAGAGCGGCGGGCTGATTACTCGCGATTTAAACCAGTGATAGATAAAATAATTCAAGACAAAGACTTGGATTATTATTTAATTGTTACGGGAATTCATCTGCTTGAAAAACACGGAAAGACGATTGACCTCATCAAGGCGGATGGATTGAAAATTTCAGGAGTAATACCAATGTTTGAAGAAGATCATGGGGACAGCGGAGCTGAAATGGCGCGCGCTGCGGGAAGAATACTTCAAAAGATTACCTACGAACTTGAACGGCTAAAGCCGGATGTCGTGCTTTCCGGATTTGATATCGGGGCAAACTTTGCTCTTGGTGTTGCCGCGGCGCACATGAATATTCCCGTTGGGCATATTCAAGGAGGTGAGGTGTCCGGTTCAATTGATGAAAGTCTGCGTCATGGACTTTCAAAATTTGCTCATTTTCATTTTCCCGCAAATGACGACGCTGCGAAACGACTTATCCGCATGGGGGAGAATCCGAAATATATTTTCACTGTTGGATGTCCATCGCTTGACGCGCTACTCAATGCGCCAGAAATTCCTAAAGAAAAACTTGAAGAAATAACGGGCCTCGATCTTTCTCAAAAATTTATAATCATCATTCAACACACAGTTACGACAGAAATTGAAAAAGTTCCCGAACACATTGAAGCAACACTTAATGCCGTAAAGGAGGTTGGTGTGCCGGCGCTCCTTCTGTATCCGAATAATGACGCGGGAGCGAGTGCTATAATTGCCGCAATAGAAGGAACAAATATCCACCGTATGCGCACTTTGTCCATTCAAGAATATGGGAATCTTTTACAGCATACAGGCGCGCTTGTCGGAAACTCGTCAAGCGGTATTCATGAAGCGGCATCTTTTCACGTTCCCGCTGTCAATATCGGAGATCGGCAAATTGGCCGTTTGCGTCCAGAAAATGTGATTGACGTACAAAACGACGCGAAATCCATTCAAGAAGGAATAAAAACCGCGCTATACGATGAGGCATTTTTAGAAAAAGTTAAAAACTGCGCAAATCCTTATGGCGACGGAAAAAGCGCAGAAAGAATCGTTAAGGTGCTCAAAGAAATACCGCTCACGAAAGAGCTGATCAAGAAAAATTTCATTGATTAACATGAAAAACATATTTAAAAACAAAATAATTTTAGTCACTGGCGGTTGTGGCTCCATTGGTTCACAGATAGTGAAGCAGTTGCTTTCATATAATCCTAAAACAATACGAATATTTGAGCGAAGTGAGTCTGCGCACTTCCGGCTGAACCAAGAGATTAAATCAGATAAGATACGCAACCTTGTCGGGGATGTGTGTGACAGTGAGCGCGTGCAACATGCAATGGACGGAGTAGATATTGTTTTTCATGCGGCGGCAATGAAACATGTTCCGCTGTGCGAATACAACCCGTTTGAGGCGGTGCGGACGAATATCCTCGGAACACAAAACTTGGTTGACGCGGCGCGGAAACATAACGTAGAGCGGTTTGTAAGCATTTCAACCGACAAGGCGGTAAATCCCACAAGTACGATGGGAGCCACCAAGTTGCTTGGGGAAAAAATTGTCACCAACGCGGCGATTTCAAGTTTCAAGAAAACGAAATTTTGTTGTGTGCGTTTTGGAAACGTTTTAGCTTCTTCGGGTTCGGTGATACCGGTATTTGAAAAACAGATTAAAGACGGGAACACAATCACGATTACCTCACATGACATGACCCGATTTTTCATGGGGATTGATGACGCGGTGTCTCTTGTGTTAAAGGCGTCTCAATTCGCAGAGCGCGGAGAAATTTTTATTTTAAAAATGAAGGCGCTCAAAATTAAAGATTTGGCGGAAGTGATCGTTGAAGCATTGGCGCCGCGATATGGAAAAAATCCTAAGAACATAGAATATAAAATTGTTGGATTGCGTCCTGGTGAAAAACTCCATGAGCCGCTTATCACCGAAGAAGAAGCGCGGCACATGACCGAGCGCGACGACATGTTTGTGTTGCACAATAGGGCACTTATGCCGTATGGCGTGAAAATTCCCGTGAAAAAAGCAGAAGAAACATTTAGTTATAATTCCGGCACGATGCCGCATCTTTCGCAGAAAGAAATACGAACGATGCTCAAATCAAAAGGAATTATTTAGATATGTCACGAGTCAAAAATCAGAAGCCAAAAACCATTGTTACCGGCGGTTCGGGTCGTCTAAAGGACGATCCTTGTCCCGCAAAAGTAATCGTAACAGGCGGGGCGGGTTTTATCGGCTCTCACTTAACCGATGCGCTCATAGAGAAAGGTTACGATGTCCATATTTTAGATAATCTCATTGGGGGAAGGCAGGAAAATGTTAATCCGAAGGCGACATTTCATAAACTTGATATACGTCATTTTGAAGAAATCGCACCCATTTTTACTGGCGCGCAGTTTGTTTTTCACACGGCGGCATTACCGCGTGTCGTGCCTTCAATTCTAGACCCGAGAACGACCCACGACGTAAACGTAACAGGAACATTGAATGTTTTGCTTGCCGCGCGAGACGCGAAAGTAAAACGGGTTGTGTACTCCGCATCATCCTCTGCCTACGGTGATCACGAAACTCTTCCGCTCAAAGAAGAATATCATGCGCGGCCTCTGCATCCCTATGGACTTCAAAAATACATGGGTGAGGAGTTGGCACAATTGTTTTTCAACTTGTACAATCTTCCGACGGTGTCATTGCGCTACTTTAATGTGTATGGAGAGCGTGCCCCGCTTGAAGGTGCATATGCGCAAGCAATTGGGAGATTTCTTAAACAAAGGAACGAAGGAAGGCCGCTTACGATTGTTCCTGACGGAAAACAGTCACGCGATTTTACTCATGTCAAAGATGTGGTACGGGCGAACATATTTGCGGCACTGTCCGACAAAATTAAAGGGGGAGAAGTGATTAATATTGGAGGCGGTAAAAATTATACAGTCCTTGAAATTGCTGACATGATTGGTGGAGAAAAAACTTTTATTGAATCACGAGTGGAAGCGAAACACTCGCTTGCTGATATTACAAAGGCTAAAACACTCCTTGACTGGGAGCCATCAATTTTACTTGAAGACGGTATTGAAGAACTTAAAGAAGCTTACGGTATAGATTAAAATATAAAATCTGTTTGTTGTTTAATTTTTGTGCCATGGCACAAAAATTAAACAAGGGTGCGCGGCCAAGCTCAATAGGTGTTCGATTTATTAGCGACGTAGAGCGAGAGATATGGAAA
>CAYZKP010000032.1:0-7931 GCA_964479245.1 uncultured Candidatus Saccharibacteria bacterium
ACAAGCGTACCATCTTTGGAAGAAGAGTTTGGTATTGATATCTCAACGCCCGTTGTGGGCCCCATCACCCATGACCCAGAACTTCAAGTTGCGCGTACTACACGAGAAACAATGGGCCATTTACGCGAGAGCGCAGCAGCGTTGGTAAAAGAAGCAAAAGACGCGGGTCAAGCCTTGGAAATGGCTGACGCGATGGACAGAGTCCTTACCGTCCACCGCAAAGGAAACGTTTCACAGCACACACAAAAGGTGCAAGGGAAAAATTTTGGAGAACAATTGGCGGCGTTTCTCCTCGCGGCATTTGGTGGCACGAGGCAAGAACCGAATCGCCCCCCAAAAGGAGGTAAACCATGAGTATAGATACCGGCTCTGTATCTGTTAAAGAATCGGTAAAAATATATCAAATCATTAAAAAAGTTTGCATAGTTCTTGCAATCATAACGTTCTTTATCGGACTTGGGATATATTTCTACACCGTAAAAAAAGAAAGACAATTGCAATTCCAGACGCGCGCGCACGTCATTGAGCCAATAACGGAATGCCGCGGCGAACAGTCTTTTGTCGCAAACCCCACTGTACTCATCAGCATCCCTCGCAATTGTGATTTTACAGAAATATACGATGTCGGATATCGCGGAGAAAATCTTGCCGTGATCACATATCCAGACCAAAAACAATATAGAGGATTTGAGCCATATAAAAATCCGGCATCTGCAGTTCGATATACTTCTACAGATGGCAAGCAAATTCACATCACAATTAAATTTTCGCCAGCAAAAACAGCACAGTAACTAAAGGCGAACGAGATATTTCTCGGGTCGCCTTTTTTCTTTTACTGATATTTAAAATTGCTACGGCAATCCCGGAGGAGGTGGAGCGCCAATTGTATTTGCAATAATGCGAATAATGGTAAACGCGCCAAACATTAAAACCATGCCAATCACCCCCCAAATCATGTGTTTCTTCCCCTTGTCACGTCCCGCTTCGCTATCGGCTTCAAAAATAAATTCAGCGACGCCCCACAGAAAAAAAACAAGCGCCAGCGCAAACAGAAATCCAATAAGCGGATTTATGATGGACTGATTCACCTTTTGGAGAACAGCTGTAACCGCCGGATTTTCGGCGGCGTATGCAACCAATGGAACAAAGAGATTAGACATAATGTACTTAAAATCCTGGAATCCGCGGAATTGTTGGTGGAGATTGAATCGGCTGTACCCCGGTGAACACCTGGAGCAGTGTAACAATACCCCAAATTGACACGATGAAGAATAAGCCGATCGTGCCGTAAATCATGACATTGCGCGCCTCTCCTTTCTTTTCATCGTCTTTGGCGATGATATAGGTTGCCACTCCGTAGATGAAATAAATGAGCGCAAGGGTGATAACAATAGGTACAACTGCATCCAAAATCCCTTTTGTTTTGCGCAAAATGTCCAAAAACGGATTGGACGAACTTACGATTTGAGCAAAAGACAAAAGCGGTAATGCCCAAAGAACTGAAGATGCTATAAACGTTTTTTTCATAAAAAAACAGTTAACTATTAAATTTATCTTGATAAATATAAACCGACCGAATAATTATTATAATAATTGATACCTTTAATTATACCGCCCGTGTATGTTAATTGCCAAACGGTATGTTGATACCCACCCCGCCCGGTCCAAAAAAGAAACTTGAACCGCCTGAGGAACCGCCCGCTCCAGGAACGCGGGGAACGGTCGGTGGGGTTTGGAACGGTTGTGCCCCGGTAAACACCTGAAGCAAGGCGACGATACCCCAAATTGACACGATGAAGAATAAGCCGATCGTGCCGTAAATCATGACATTGCGCGCCTCTCCTTTCTTTTCATCGTCTTTGGCGATGATATAGGTTGTGACCCCATAGATGAAGTAGATAAGCGCAAGGGTGATAACGATGGGAACAGTGACATCAAGAATGTCTTTTACCCGCAAAAGAATATTTAAAAATGGGTTAGAGCCGCCAAAACCAAAACCGGTTTGGTTTCCAATACCAAGCTGAAATTGAAATTGGGCAAATGCTAGAAATGGTACGACCCACAATAAAACTACTGAATTGATTATTTTTTTCATACGTTATAATTATAACACATATTAAATAAAAGTCTATCTGTCCGGGATAAAATTTGGAGAAAGCGGTGGTAACGGCAAGGCGCGATCTTCATCTAATTTCTTTGAAAAATCGAGGAATCTGAACTGGTCAATGACTTGCTGCGCGCCAGATGTGGGCAATTTGGGAGTTTGTACCTGACTCGCAAAACGAATGCCAAATGTCCCCCCAACAGCAATCACAATACCCCAAATAGCGGTCATAACAAAAAGTCCAATAATACCCCACATAATAATCTGCTTCCCCTCTTTGCGTTTCTCCTCGCTGCCGGCGTTAAGAACCGTAAGCGCAACCCCCCAGAGAAATCCGATAAGCGCGATGCCAAACAACAACGGTATAAGGGCACTTAAAATTTCAACAAACCGCGCGATGAGGTCTTGAAGCGTCCTTGGCTCCCGTTGCGCAAATGCAATAAGCGGCACAAGCGCGATAGAAGAAGATAAGAGATATAAAAATCTTCGTATGTATTTAAATCTGAAATCTGAAATCATACATTTAAAATCGCGATGCTATCGCCTAATTTCTTTGATCGTTGCGTCTATAATTCCTGCTAAAATTTTAGCGCCAAGCAAAACCGCAATACCAACAACCGTCCATAAAAATATTGATTTTGCGGTTTTAAGCTGATCATCATTACCACGCGCTGAAACAAACAAAAATCCGGAGTAAATCAGGAAAAGCGCCGCAATGGGAACCGCGATCTGAATAATAATATCAACAATCGCCTCCACGAGTTCTCGCAACGAATTAAAGTTAATGGGGTTTTGCAACTTGCCCACACCCCGGCTTGTGCCAGAACGCTGCGGTACGCCTGAAATTCCTGTACCCGAACGAATTCCCTGAAACTGCTGAAGCTGCTCAAGAAATGTAGACTCCGCAGGGCTTAGAACTGTGTTGTCGCCTCCTACCGCCCCCTCCGCCTGTTCAATAAATATACCGTATGTGTACAAAAAAAGACCGAAAAACACAAACAAGGTAATACTTACCGACATTAGTATCTGGCGTACCATACCACTTATTATATGCCACCCGCCTATTTTAAAAATCATGAATGGGGATAAGGATGTTTATTGCAAAAAGAAGTAGTCTTTAAATACATTCTTATTTAAAAGCGCGCTTGCGATAGTGTTAACGATAAGCCATGCGGCAAGCGCAAGCACAAGGCCAAAGACGACATTCATAAATATCCCGTGTGCTTTAGAAACTTTCCCCGAATCTCCCCCTGCCGACATATAGAGCCACCCCGCATAGGCAAACAAAATAATCGCGAGTGGAATCGCAACGTCAACAAGCAAGAAATCAATGACGTTTTGTATTAACTGAATAAGATAGGTAAAGTTACAGGCTGGTTGACCACTTCCTCCACAGGGGATCAACCCCTGCGCATGTACAGTTAAGGCAAAGCCGAACAGAAGAAGCGGGATACAGAGCAAAACCGCAGTGGTTGTAAATGGATATGAGTTTGTTAAAATATGTTTCATTTTTTAATTTCGTTTATCGCGGCAATAATCGTTCAATGTCACGACTGGCGCGGCCGACCGCTTCGCTTAACCGCTCACGTCCCGAAGTAACACTATCAACCATCTGTCTAAAAATGCTCGCCGTTTCAGAAGGAGATGGATCAAGCCACGCGCGGGCAATGAGTGCGGAAGAATACAACGTATGTTCAGACGCGCCAGGTGGAATGTTGGCAAGTACATCTCTGCGCACCGGCGGCAGAAAACTTACGAGGCTTAAATCGTGAATAAACTCTTTTTGGGACAAGAGGGATGTAACATAAAAAGCAGTTTGCCAATTTTGCGATTGTTTTAAAACCGCAAGACCGGTCATATGTGCGTAGGTAAGATAGGTTTGCGCGTCTTTAGCCTGCGGCACAATGGCAGTATCAAAATTCAAATGTGGGCTTTTCGCACGAATGTCCTGCAGTTCGCTTGCAAAACCAAAATATACAGCGAGGTCGCCAGCGAGAAACAAATCTTTTGAATTCGGCAGATTTCTGTTCCAGGAATACACCGATTTTGCAGAATTTGAAAATTCGGTAAAGAAACGAATGGCGGATTCCGCAGGGGGCACCGTGCCATCTCCTCGTTCAGCAAGCGCTGACTCAAGCACGCCATTTCGAGTAGAAACAATATTGTTTCCTGCCTGCATAATCAAAAGCGCGAGGATTTCTTTCGCGTGTTCAATATTTTGAAATTCTCCGAGTGCAACCGCGCTCTCTAAAATGTTAAGCGCATTGTCAGTTTTGGTCAGTTTTGGCGAAAGCGTGAAAAATTCATCCCACGATGTTGGCGGTTTAGAAAGAGAGGCACGAGAAAACATATCGCGGTTGTAATACATAATAATCGGATCAATGGTGAGCGGTAGTGCCAAAATTCCATCACTACTTAGATAAAGCTCCCCAGCCTCAACAAATGTATCCACAAACATACGGACCGAGAAATTATCGTAAGGAATCGGAAACACTTTATCCTTATGCCGTATGATAAGATCGTGTGGCAAAAGAATCATGTCCGGCCCCCTTCCGCTTGCAAGCGCCTCCACAAGTTCCCTGTCAAATGTCGCTTTGTTTTTTTCAACATACTTCACGCTGAAGAGCCCCTCCGCACTTGTATTAATCCGCTCAAACGGCCCATCAAATAGTACCCGTGGTAGTGTCCCCCACATGGTTACTTCACCTCCTACCCCGGTAGGAGCTTGTTTAAACAAGGGAATAATACCCGAAAAAATAAGCACTGCAAATACCAAAAAAAGACCGAACACAACGAGTATAACGACTTGAAACGGCGTTACTTTATTCATACATCACCAATCCATTATTTTTTTCTAAATACTAATCCGTAGTGATGCCGACCCGCATCGATTTCGCGTTCAAATACAAGCTGATTACTTTCAAAAATATGACGCACGTCAGATTTTGGGACAAGATATTCGCGCGTAGGGCCTAAAACTGATGTATCGCTCCAGTCAATGACAAGCGCCCTGCCTCCGTTTTTTAAAATGCGATACGCTTCACGCGCAATCGCACTCTTGTCCTCAGCTTGAAACAAGATATTTGAAATAATAACCGCATCAACCGCATCCTTGGCAAGTCCCGACCCTTCTGCTTTTTCAACATCTCCCCAGATAACTTCCACATTTGAGAGATGCGCCGTATGCGCAGTGTTTTTGATTTTCTGTAGCAAGTCCCGCTGTACCTCAATCGCATACACTTTCCCGCTACCAACTCGGCGAGCCGCTGCAAACGTGTACGCCCCGCTTCCCGCGCCGAAATCGGCTATTGTGCGCTCACTTTGCAGGATAAATTGGTCTAACACTCGTTCGGGGTCTTTGAACATGATAGATTTTAAACGAGCGAAGTGAGTATTAAAATCATCACCCCCTCACTCGAATAATATTATAGCATAAGTAGATGTTTCATATTGGATAATTTCGAGTGAGAGGGTTTGTAAAATATAGTCGCTACGCTCCTTATTTTTACAAACAGATAAACGTCGCAATAAGGTCTTTGTCGCGCAGTTTCATAATACGTACACCCTGCGTTGATCTGCCAAGTGATGGAATTTCTTTAAGCGCCACGCGGATAACTTGGCTTTGCTTTGAAATAACCACAATTTCAGAATCTTTTTCCCCAACAATATGCGCCACAATAAGTGGACCTGTCTTAGGAGTAACTTTGGCGGTTTTAATGCCGGAACCGCCGCGTTTTTGCACTTTATATTCGGTGAGTGATGTGCGCTTACCAAACCCTTTTTCTGAAACAGAAAGAATGAATGACTCTTTTGAATCTTTACCACCGACATCGGCGCCAACAGTCACGTCTTTCCCTTTAAGCCGCATACCGCGCACACCGGAGGCGCCACGGCCCATTACCCTTACATCGCTTTCTTTAAACCTGATTGCTTGTCCGGCAGCGGAGGTCAAAACGACGGTATCTCCCCTCTGTGTTGGCAGGGCGTAGAGTAATGTATCATCTTTTTTCAATTTGATCGCGATAATACCGCTTCTGCGCACGTCTTTAAAACTTTCCGCCGACACTTTTTTAACAACAGCATTTTTCGTCACCATAAAAAGTGACAGATCTTTGATTTCGCGAAGTGTTTTTGGAAGCGGAAGCACCGAGGTTACCACTTCGTCAGAGGCAAGCGGCAAAAAGTTCATAATTGATTTACCCTTCGTTGCACGCTTACCTTCGGGAATTTCATACATTTTGCTCTGGTATACCTTTCCGCGATTTGTAAAGAACAGTACATCGCTGTGAGTCGTGCCCCTCACAAGCATTGTAATAAAATCTTCTTCTTTAGTATTTAAATCAACAACGCCAATACCGCCACGCTTTTGCACTCGGTATTCGGTAGGGTTTGTGCGCTTGATATAACCACCTTTCGTGAGCACGACGACTGTTTCTTCGTCGGGAACAATATCCTCCATAGCAAGCATTTTTACACCACCCTTCACCACGCGCGTTTTGCGTTCATCGCCATACGTTTTTACAATTTCAATAAGTTCGCGTTTGATGACATCACGAATTTTCTTTTCGCTTTTAAGGAGCGATGTTAAATCTTCTATAAGTTGCAGTTTTTCTTTAAGTTCAAGTTCAATATTTTTACGTTCAAGACCAGCGAGTCTCTGAAGTTTCATTTCAAGAATTGCCGTTGCCTGCGGGTCTGAAAATTTAAAAGTTCTTATCAAATTTGCATGCGCAATCGCCGTGTCCGCAGAGGATTTAATTGTTTTGATAACCTGATCAATGTGATCAAGCGCCTTTTTAAGACCGGCTAAAATATGCGCCCGCTCTTCAGCGCGTTTCAAATCAAACTCTGTCCGCTTGCGCACGACAATTTCACGGTGCAGGACAAACTCTGCAAGCATCGCCTTAAGTGAGAGCGTTTGGGGAATGCCATCAACAAGCGCAAGCATATTGAAATGAAATGCCGTTTCAAGGTCAGTGTGCTTGTAGAGATAATTCAATACATTTTGCGGATGGCTCGTGGATTTGAGTTCAATGACGATACGCGTCTCTCCGCGAGCAGATTCATCGCGAAGCGCCCGGATGCCATCAATCTTTTTTTCTCGCACGAGATCCGCGATGCGTGTCACGAGTTCCGCTTTGTTCACGCGATAGGGCAGAGAGGTGACAATAATTTCATTCGCTCCGCTTTTCCCTTCCACAATATCAGCCTCTCCACGCACGACAACGCCGCCTCTGCCGGTTGCATAGGCATGCGCGATGTCCTTGCTATTAAAAACAATGCCCCCGGTTGGAAAATCCGGCCCTTGAATAAATTGTAAAAGTGTTTCTGTCGTTGCGCTCGGTGAATCAATCAAATATACTGTTGCGTCAACAATTTCTTTGAGGTTATGGGGAGGAATATTAGTTGCCATACCAACCGCGATGCCAAGTGTTCCATTTAATAGCAAGTTGGGAATTGCGGACGGGAGTACGGCCGGTTCTTTTTTAGTGTTGTCATAGTTCGGGCGCCACGGAACTGTTTCCTTCTCCAAATCACGCAATAACTCTCCCGACAGACGACTCATTTTTGCTTCGGTGTACCTCATTGCCGCTGCGGAATCTCCATCCACTGACCCAAAATTTCCTTGTCCTAAAATAAGCGGGTAGCGATGAGAAAATTCCTGTGCCATTTTCACGAGCGCGTCATACACGGAAATATCTCCGTGCGGATGATATTTACCAAGCACTTCACCAACAACTGCCGCCGATTTTCTAAACCGCGCCGAGTGCGTAAGCCCCATGCCATGCATCGCGTAAAGAATTCTTCGGTGCACCGGTTTTAACCC
>CAYZKP010000033.1:0-2321 GCA_964479245.1 uncultured Candidatus Saccharibacteria bacterium
AAAAAATAGGAATAGGGAAGATGTCGACTTATTCCGCGCGATATTTGGCGCTGTTCGAAAAGCCCACGTGAGTATGTATTTCCTGGGGGACACTATCCTCGGCTTGCTACCGGAGCATTTGCTCTCGGCCCGGTCTGCCTGCGAGACACTCCAAGAAATACATACTCATGTGGGCTATGAATTCTGTATTTCCGAACAGCGATAGATTGACATAAAAACTTATCTCATATTAAAGTATTAAATAGTTTCTGGGGCATTGAGAATTGAGGGGACAAGATGGACTTTTTTCTTTTGTTGTTGGTCGCCGGTTTTTTTGTCGGCTGTGTATTTCTTAAAGCAGAGGATAAGGACGCTTTTATAACCATAGTCCGAGTTGACCGTCGCGAATGGTTGGAACCGTATCCGTTCTATGCCGTGTTTATTACCGAAAATGGCGAACGCGGCATTCTTCATCGTGTGAATATAATAGAAAATTCCCCGGAAGTTTGGTCGGAAATATATGAAGGCCAACGCTTGTTTCTGTATCATTACGCGTTGGCATGGGGGCCATTTGCGATCTATCACAGAGACATTCTGAAGCCCTTGATGACTGAATGGTAAAAAGAGAGAAGAAAGAATAAGGCGCGAAGAGCGCCTTTTCATTTCAAAATGATGGTTTTTTGCCCTTGGATTGTTCCTTGTCGGTATGCTTGTCGCATCCGTGCTATATTTCCGAAGAAGTAAGTAATTAAGAAAATCTTTGATCCGAAATGGATAGAAAAATTAAAAAGAAGCGGGTTTTTGGCCAACTAAAATAATATTTGTAGGAGAAAACTCTTCTGGTTGTAATATGCCATCCTTTCGCGCATACCAAGCCGCCCTTCCTTTATATTTATAATCAATAATATAAGGATTATAAAACGACCTCGAGCCTACAATGATATCAAATCCCACATTTCGCAGTTCCTCGCACCATTTTTCAAAAGTATAAAATCCAAACTCCTCATGCATTTCACTGTCCCAATTCTCAACATAATCCATTTTACTAATATATTCATAAGCGTCTTGGCGAGATATTTTAATAAACTTTTTGCTATCAATAACTTCTTCAGAGTACACAATCTGACGCGGCAAAAAGTCTTTGACGAATTGAAAAAATTTTGCATATGTAGATAACTTTACAACGGCACCGCTTGATTTGCCGTCTTTTTCGTTTAACTCCATAAAGATTGTATCGTGTGGACGATCTGGACCTATTACGTCTCTTATTATAATGCGTCCCTGACTGTCTAGCTGCGTATAAGTATTTTTTAATACCCCGCGAAGAGCATCCTCGCCCATATATGAATACACTTCATGCATTACGGAAGAATAAATGAACGTGTTGATTGTATTTTCTTTAAAATTTTGGTTCACGATATTTCGCTGATAAAAAAATACAAACGGACTCTCATATTCCTGATTTTTGCAATAGTTATAGAATTTTCTTGCTGCCTCTATGCCGATAATGTCTGACTCATGAAATTCGGTCGCTAATAACTTGATAAGTGAGCCAGTAGCGCATCCAACATCAACGATTTTCCCCTCCCTCACAAACGGCCGTATATCATCAAATTTAATACCAACCGCCTTATCCATTCCTTCTGCATACGCCCAATAATTTCTTGTTTCTGTTATGCCGGCGTCTTCGTTCAAAAGCGAGTCCTGAAACATCTCAATAATGAGATCTCCTAATGCGTACTCTTTATATATATCAATGACTGCGGGAAATGCATGATCTTGCCATTTTGCAGATTTTTCTCTCCATGTTTTGTTTGAAGCTACAAGCAGATTAATTACTTTATAAGGGCGGAGCGCAGAATATACATCCTTATCAATATCAACAAGCTCAATGGGCATATTTTTAAATTTCAGTTTCTCAAAAAGCGTGATTACCTCCGGAGTAGAGCACACAAGCACTGTGTTTTCGGGAGTTAATGTTTCTCCTCCTTGGTAAAAAATCTGCCGGAGTATATATGCAGCAAATTTATCAGTTGGCCCAATATCATCAATGGGATATATCTTAAATTCACAATTTAAATTTTCAGCAAAACGATCTATCGCAAGCGTTCTAAGATAGAGCGGAATCGGGTTGCGCCTTGTATTTTCATGATTTGCCGAAGTAATTGCAAATAATATTTTTCCTATTGGCCTTCCGTCTATTCCATTTTTTATTAACTGCGCCAAATACTCATGCTGAAATTTTGTGAGCATGTGATGGCGACCTGGAAATAATATAGTTACGCTCATATATATATTATGTATAAACCCCAATTTGTTTCATGGGTCCTATGTTTAATCTT
>CAYZKP010000033.1:2331-7880 GCA_964479245.1 uncultured Candidatus Saccharibacteria bacterium
AATCCACATAACACTCTTCATAAATCAATTTATCGTTAATATGTTTATCCACATCGAGCTTTCATCATTTTTCTGCAGATGTTAGTGTAACTTATACACTAATAAATACGTTATATAATATATAATAGATGAAATATTTATATATTTTTTGACTTTATTTAGTGTATATTATACACCACATAGGATTGCGGAAGGCGCCTGGATGAGTGATTCGCGCTATGCGGCCCACTCACCCGAGCTGCTTCTGTGCCGGACTCGGGACGGTGTGTATGCATGGTGCATATGCTCTGTATATAACTGTTCATTAACAATTAAAAATAGCAGCTACGACGATTCCGGCTCGGCAAGGATCTGCTAAGGAGAATATATTATGCGAGTACATCTACTTATTATTGATCCACAAAAGGACTTCATGGATGACCCAGATTCATCTCTTGCGGTTCCAGGCGCAAATGACGATATGCGGCGCCTTGCAATGCTTATAGACCGGATTGGTCCCAGGATTGACGACATTCATGTAACGCTTGATTCTCACCGTATTATTGATGTTGGCCATCCTGGCATGTGGCGAGATATAGATGGCAATCGCCCCTCTCCTTTCACGATGATCTCTTCGGATGATATTGAAAATGGCATATGGACGCCAAGAAATCTCAGCTTCAGAAAACGGATGCTTGATTACGCAAGAGCACTCGAGACGCAGGGGAACTATCCGCTTATGGTGTGGCCCGAGCACTGCATTATCGGCACATCCGGGCATAACGTGCAAAAAGATCTCATGAAATCCCTCGTCAAATGGGAACGCGATGTTTTTGCAAATATTGATTACGTGGTCAAGGGCACCAATACTTTTACCGAGCACTATGGTGCGCTTATGGCAGAAGTGCCCGATCCCGAAGATCCTTCAACAAGCCTCAATTCAACACTTCTTACTATGTTGGCCGAGGCGGATATTGTGGCAATTGCCGGTGAAGCGCTTTCGCACTGCGTGAAATCAACGGTCACTCAGATCGCAGACAACATCGGCAGCGAACAGATTAAAAAGTTTTCTATTCTCACAGATTGTTCTAGCCCCGTTCCGAAAATCGGCGATGGACCGGACTTCCCGGCAATCGGAAGAGCATGGCTTTCTGAGATGGAGGCGCGAGGCGTAACTATTACGACCGCGAAGGAGTTCCTCTCGTAAGAGAGGAACCAAAAGAGAAAGGAGAATACAAATGCCAAGACTTACCGATAACATGGAGACGCAGACCATCGGCCGTGGACAATTTACTTTTCAAGGCACACGAATAGAACATCTTGGAGCTACCGAATATACACTCGTCACTATAGCAGTTGATGAGACGGGGTCGGTAGGAGGATTTGAAAAAGAACTACGAGATATGTTGATTACTGCAGTGGAATCGTGCAAAAAATCTCCACGTTCTGACAATCTGCTCCTTAGGGTACTCACATTCTCGTCAACGTATCCGAATGGCGTGAATGAAATCCATGGTTTTAAGCCACTCGCAGAGATTGATCCTAATTCGTATCCATCGTTGCGACCCGGCGGCATGACGCCACTCAATGATGTGTGTTATTCGTCTATCGGGGCGATGAATACTTATGGTGCGAATCTCTCTAATAACGACTTTGGCGTAAACGCAATCGTCTTCATTATCACCGATGGCGCGGACAATATGTCAACTGCGACCACAAGAATGGTAAAGGACGAAGCGAGGAAAGGTGTCAGCGGAGAAAAACTTGAATCTATGATTAGCGTACTTGTTGGTATAAACGTCGGACAATGTCTCGCTGTGTTGAATGACTTTCAGTGTGATGCTGGACTCACTTACTTTATTGATGCCGGTGATGTTACGAAGGGCAAACTGGCAAAGCTTGCGGGATTTGTTTCTCGTTCGGTGTCAAGTCAATCTCAGGCACTCGGCACCGGTGGCCCGAGTAAAGATATCTCGGCAACCATTTAATGCAACACGATGCTTATTTACCGGGGGTGGTCGGCAATTCGGCCACCCCCTCTCGTACATATCTGCGTCACAACAAAAAGAAAGGAGGGTTCGCAGAGTGCTTGATTTCTATACAGATCATTACTTCCACGTAGGCAACGCGCATATAAAAACTGGCAGGCCGTGTCAAGACTATGCTACGTCCGGCATAGTTCAAGAAACAGCATATGCGATAGTGAGTGATGGATGCTCAAGCGGAGGAAATACCGATGTAGGAGCACGAATACTCGCGCTTGGAACTGCATGTGCCATTAGAGAGTTGCGGAGCAATTCGCATATTGTTTCGATGGACAATCAGATCCAGATGCTCTATGTGCAAGCGCGGACTCGGGCATTACTCGGAGAAGCATCCGCTCTTTTTAATCTTGACGCGCAAGATATCCTTGCTACGTGTCTCTATGCATGCCTATCACCTACGAGTGGAATAATACGAATTGAGGGGGACGGCGTTGTGGCGGTTGTATGTAAGGATAAAAATGTGCATTTGTGCCGCTTTGAATGGCAAAATAATGCACCGTTCTATCCGGCATACCAAGGCGATGCGCTTGAAAAGTTTATTGAGTTACATGGCGGCGATTTTGATGCGCCATGTGCCACTGAAGATCAATGGTTTTACAAGGAAGACAAATTTATTCATATCCTTTCGCGAGATATTTCGCTTGCAACAGGAATATCCGGCATTACTATGCAACCCCCTTTTTTCGGGCAATCTCTGGACGAAATTGATTATGTTGCGCTTTTCTCAGATGGTGTAACTCAGATAAAAAATCTCGACTGGAAAAATGCAGTATTACATTTTCTCTCCTTTAAAACGCTCAAGGGAGCATTTGTAAAACGGCGAATGATACGCGAAATAAAAGATCTACAAAAAGACGGCAACGAATTACTTGATGACATAGCGGTAGCGATTATACGAGCTCAACCGAGCGAAGAAAGCGAGGAGAACATATGAAAATTCCCATAGAACGAACTACAGAAATCATATTAGAGAAACGTGGAAAGCTTGCTATACGACCAAGCGAGTATATAGCAACCGGAGGAGAGGGTGTAATCTATAGAGCGAAAAACACCATCATTAAACTTTATACCGACCAAGACAAAATGATTCGTCACAATTTTGCAGAAAAATTACAACTGTTGTCATCTATTAGACACCCGTCTATTATTGCACCGCAAGGAATAGTAACTACTCTCAATGGTAAACCTGTCGGGTTTTATATGTCCTTCGTGCACGGCGAACCATTCCCGCGTGTTTTCACAAACGATTTTCGTAATAGAACTGGATTTGACGACAATGACGCATCTAGAGTCGTGGCATGTATGCAAGACGTGGTACGCGTGGCACATACCCACAACGCACTTATTGTTGACGCAAACGAGTTCAACTGGATTGCTACAGACATCGGCGAAAAGGATGGTCCGATACCAAAGATATTAGACGTTGATTCGTGGGCTATTGATCGATGGCCGGCAACGGCTATTATGCCCTCTATAAAAGATTGGCACACAAATGGATTTAATGAATTCACTGATTGGTTTGCGTGGGGCATCGTAAGCTTTCAGCTCTACGCAGGAATTCATCCATACAAAGGACGGCTTGACGGCTTTGAAGTGAACGATATTGAGGAGCGTATGAAGAAAAATGCCTCTGTATTTAGAAATGGCGTGCGACTTAATCGTGCAGTCAGAGAATTTTCTTCAATTCCCGGTCCACTCTTCGATTGGTACGTTGAAACATTTGAGCACGGCAAACGATTTATTCCTCCATCACCGTATGCAACTGGCATCGCAGTAACAAGTGCCGGTCTTATTGCTCGCGTGATTATTACCGCGGACGGATCTCTTGCGTATACAAAATTGCTTGGCAATGGAAGCGATAAGGCAATACACATCTACCCTTGTGGCATCGTATTACTTAAATCGGGCTACCTTATTAATCTGGCGAACAAGAAACGCATCGCCACTGTACGGTCAAACGCATGTGAGATAATACAAGTCGACGGTGGTTGGATCAAAGCTGAAAAAATAAATGGCGTATTTTCGTTCTCGCACATCAAAGAGAGCACGTCTTACGAAACACCGCTTGCGTTCAACGTAAAGAGCGACACGCTCATTCGATATGAAAACAGACTCTTTGTGATAACAGACGGTGGGTTAACAGAGATAAAATGTACTCTTTTTGGAAAACCCATGTTATCTACGGGCCACACATGGGGTGCAATGATCAATTCTACGCATTGGTTCGAAGGCGTTGGGATTCAAGATGCAATGGGTGCAATGTATCTCATCGCACCGTTTGATGACAATGCATGCGCATATGTACGAACGCGTGAACTTGATGGATTTGTACCAGTTCACGCAAAGGCAGGTCATAGATTCGTTGTAGTAATCGCAGCAGATGCCAACGGAGAATATCACAAATTTGAGTTTTCGTTCAGTCGGGACTACACGCACTATAGTATGTGGCACAATAAAACCGATGATTCAAATTTCAATATAGCAATATTACCCAAGGGCATCTGTGCAACTGTAACAAAAGACGGTGAACTTACTATTTTCGTCCCTTCATCTGGTACATCAAATCGCATTGCTGACAAGGGCATCACTACTGATTTCACTCTTTCAAACTGGGAAAACAACGTTGTCTACATTAATAATGGTGACGTATGGCATGTACAAATGAAGTAAATAATTTTTCTCTTTGAAAATAAACCACATTCCCCAACTATTTTTTTGGTTTTTGCCGGTGTTAGAGAATATAGTTGCCTCGATTTCACTGTTCCGAAGGGAGCAACGGTTAAGGAAAAGTGAGTATCGGCCGGCGTTTCGCAAGACCGAGGAAAATTCCTCGGTCTTTTTATTTTAAAAACGACAACAATTTTTCGTTCTCAATGAGAAAATTTCGCGCTACGCCGTTATTGCCTTTATAGAAAATCGTCATTATGATATCGGTAGCGTATTGCTTTGACAAAAGGTCCTCCTTCGCTACTTACGCCTTCAAGTCAAGTTTGACTATGGAGACAAGAGAAAGCTATGGCGGGACAAGGAGTTTGTAGTGCAAACAATAGTGAGCGGCAGATGGAATAGGCATTCTTCTTCTCGGCAAGAGGCGAAGAATCTTTGGCTCATACGGAATAAGCTTGAGCGAATCACGGAGAATCGCGAGGGACTCAAACATTCGGAAGAATTCCGTAACGCAGAAGATGAACTTACGAAGATTTATCTTCGTGAGCTTGAAGAGGCGGGCGTTGATTTTGTGGGTGACGGCAGTTTTCGCTGGGATTCTATATATGACGTTACAAGAAGAATAATAGGATGCGCTTCATTTAAGCAATTGGCTCGTATTCCGGAGACGAATCATTTTCACAGACAACCAGTTGTTAAATCTTCGTTGGCGCACGAACTTATTCTTCTGGAAGACCTTCGGTTTCTCAAAAAGAATACGAGGTTGCCCTTCATAATGTCTATCCCAGGACCGTATACGCTTGCAAGGCAAACCGAAAATATCGGTGAGCTTGGGATAGAGAGGATTTCTGCGATGTA
>CAYZKP010000034.1:0-7610 GCA_964479245.1 uncultured Candidatus Saccharibacteria bacterium
GTTCATTCTGTGAAATATTGCTCCGTGACGATGATTTATGTTGTCAACAATAGCCGTTTGCCACTGCGGAATCTCTGTTCCACGTCTCCACATATTTGAAAGCAAATATACACACGGGAGTTTTGTGACAGACGGGTGCCCCAAAAACTTGCTAAGCATCTTAAGTGCTGTTTCCACGCCGCGCTGGTCTTGCTCATCTTCCTTGTCAAAACTAATGCCGCCCTTTTTGCAATATGAATTTTGAGGATCAACAACGACGACAATATCAACCATGAGTCCACGGCGACCACCTATTCTACACTTAAATATGCGCGGGGAAATTTTTTTTGTCAAACGCAGATCTGAATTGCTATACTAAAATAGAATATGCGCAAGATCACCTATCCAATCAAACACTGGACATACTCTTCACTTATCGCATTTTTGAGAAATCCTTTAGCGTGGTACAAGCGCTATGTTGAGGGAGTGTATGATACGCCCTCATCTCCATCGTCATTTGTGGGGCGCGCGGGGCATGTCGCGCTTCAGCATTTTTACGGCGGGATACCGAAGGAGGGTGCAATGGAGCTTGGACTTGAATTTTTACACAAAGTTCCTGATTTTGAAATTAATTTTGGTGGCGCAAAAACTCGTTTTGCCAAAAAGAAAAAACGAGAGCAAATGGAGCGGGAATATACGCAAGCTATTTCTTTTTATTTAGAGCGCCCTCCGAAACATAAAGTGCTTGGCGTTGAGGTGAGAGCGATTGCGAAAGTTAAAGGATTGCCTCTTCCCGTTAAAGCAATTTCTGACTTAGTTGTTGAATCTAAAGTTGAGCGTGGGGCGGTTGATATCGTTGACCATAAATTTGTTGATTCGTTTAGCAAAGAGAAAGGGCAGAAATCGCTTTTTATAATTCAGGCAATTTTTAATTATTACACGGTTGCAGAGACATTTAAAAAACCAGTACGTCGGTTTCTTGTGTATGAATGTAAGAAAAAAAAGAATGCTGACGGTTCTTCACAAATGCGGCGATATGCGATTGATTTTCGTGAGAATGAAAAAGAATTTACGCTTTTTCACAGCCTTATAAATGACGCAACAGCAGAGATTACACGAAAGCGGCTCTATCTTCCAAATCCTTCAGATATGTTTGAAGGAGAAAATTCTTTTGATATTTACCGATGGGGACTCATCAACTAAAAACGTAAAACGAAAAGCGAAAAGTTCTTTTACGTTTTGTTTTTCGCTTTACTTGAGGAGTTTTTCAATTGTTGCACTGACGAATTCAAATGATTGCGCTCCTTGGATAGCTACTGTTTTTTTTCCATCTTTGGTGATCACGATAGTGTGTGGAGTGCCGCGCCCACCGGAGTTAAGCGCGTCATTTAAATCTTTTCTCACTTTTTCAGCGTGCCGGCCGCTTTCAAGGCACGTAGAGAAGGCTTTTTGGTCAAGCCCGACTTCTGTGGCAATAGTTGGCAAAAGCGCTAAATCTAACCCGTTATTGGATGGGGTAATTTCAAATAGCCGGTTTGTGTACGCCCAAAATGCCTTTTCGCCGCCAAGCTCTGCCGCGCACTCGGTTGCCTCCGACTCTTTAAATGCTTTCGGGTGGAGATTCTCAAGCGGGAAATGTCTGTAAACCCACGCGACCTTTCCTGAATCGCCATATTGTTTGATTATTTGTTGCAGCGTCGCGTGAAATACTTTGCAGAATGGACACTCTAGGTCTGAAAACTCAACCACAAATACTTCTGCTGTGTTAAAGTTCCCCAGCATATGATCTTTTACATGTACCGGAACTATTTCTCCGGCGAGGTTTTCTTCGGCTACTTTAACGGTGGCCTGTTGCGTGTCACTTCCGCCAAGATTTACAAAAATAATAGCGCTGGCGACTAATCCTCCGGCAACAAGGATCGCAAGCGGCACAAGCAATTGTGAATTTTTTAGCTGTTCCATATAAAAAGTAGTGTACTACTCAAGAAAAAGAAGAGCAACCATTGCGAGGACTCCGACAATAATACCAAGCAATTGGACGATTGAATGGCTTACTTTTGTTGTTTTGTGAAGTTCTGGCACAAGGTCAGACCCCGCGATATAGAGAAATCCTCCTGCGGCAACCGGAATAACCGCAGCGAGCGCAACCTCGGAAGCATTTTGAAGAAGCAAAAAAAATGCAACGCCAACAAGCGCGCAAAGCGCTGAAATAAAATTAAAAAAAAGCGCTTTTGCTTTTGAAAAACCGGAATGGAGAAGAACTCCAAAATCGCCGATCTCTTGGGGGATTTCGTGCAGAATGACCGCGATCGTTGTTGCGATGCCTACTTCAATGCTTACCGTATAACTTGCGGTAATAATGATGCCGTCTATCACATTATGAAAACCATCCGATATTAAAACCAAGTATCCAAGGGGGGCAATCCTGCGGCTACTTTCTGCGGTCTTTTCTCCGAGGTGCTCTTCATGAAACTCGTGTCCATGCTGGTGATGCCAGTGGAGAAATTTTTCAAGTACGAAGAAAAGTACAATCCCCATGATAATGAGGAGTGCGATCGTTGTTTCCTCTCCCGATTTCGCAAATGCTTCGGGGATAAGATGGATCAGCGCATCTCCAAATAATGCTCCTGCGGCAAGAGACACAAGTACAAAAATCCATTTTTTAAGAAGGGACTCATTTACAGAAAGCGCAAGTACGCCGACAAGCGACACGAGACTTACGGCGATGACGCTCACAAAAGAATAAATGACAGCTGTTGTCATATGGTGGGAAGTATACCATGTTTTGGCGCCTCCGTACATACAAAAACCACCGAGTTTAGACCGGCGGTTGTGAAAGTGGCCTGTTTTGTATTTTGTTAAAAAGTGCGCCAGAGATGAAAAGCATATATCCCGCGACTCCGACAGAGAAAATAGAATCTGCGTTTGTCCATCCAAAAGCAAATGTGGCGATCCATGAAATGATAACCACCACGGAGATAAGTAAATCTGAAAATACATGAGCAGAAAACACGCTATGCGTATGGGTATGTTCTTCTTTCGGCACGCAGTGAACCAATAGATATACCCAAAAGTTTCCGCATCCTCCAAGTAGAGCAACCACAAGCACCGAAATGTTCGGAATAAACACAACTGCGTTGTGTAGGCGTTCATACGCCTCATACAGTATATAGAACGCTCCTACAACAAGGAGCATAATTCCTATATATGCAAACGATAGCCGAATGGCGGCTTCATATTGTGGGGAAGCGCACACAATCATCATCACAACTAATGATCCGGCGATTACGAACCAGTCAGCGCTCCCGTGGACGGTGTCACCAAACAGCGAGAGACTAAAAACGTAAAATACAACTAGCGCTTGAAGGGAAACTACAGCTGTTTGAATAAGTAATGCTTTTTGATATCGCTTTTTTTCTTGGCTTCTCAATAGATGAGGAGAAGCCGGTTTGTGCGTATCCGCCACCGTGCTTCTCCTTATCTTTATTACTTTATTCGCAAGACAAGTATCTTATTTCATTTTACAACGTCGCGACACCATCTGTCAATTTTTCACAAATTTACACCCTGTGAATGTTTAATAACGCAGTGGGCGAATTTCACATTGTTACGTTTTTGTGTACGATATACCAAGATAACGCTGTGCGGCTTGGTGCTTGAAATGAATATAAGAAATATCGTGCTTTGGATAATGCTCATGGTGCTTCTAGTAAGCTTATTTAGGGCATGTGATGGTATACCCACTGTCTCAAATATGTCGTTTGTTCAAATGACGTATTCCGATTTTATGGCGGAAATTGTCGCACGGAAGGTAGACAGCGCTCGCATAGTAAACGACACATACGTAAATGGAAAATTTAAAGATGGTACGGAATTCTATGTTTCTATTCCTGAAGGAGACGCACGACTTCGCGATACGCTACTTGCAAACAACGTGCAAGTGGTTGTGGAAAAAGTTGAGAGGCGGACCTCTTTACTTGACATATTAATCGCGTGGTTCCCCATGCTACTTCTTATTGGTGTGTGGATTTGGTTTATGCGTGGTGGCATGGCTGGAGGAAAAGGCGGAAATGGTCTTATGGGTGGTTTTAATAAATCAAAACTACGCCTGTTCGATAGATTTTCACAAAAGCCGGTCACGTTTGCGGATGTTGCGGGTATTGATGAAGCCAAGATGGAACTTCAGGAAATTGTTGAATTTTTGAAAAATCCGCGTAAATTTAGCGCACTGGGCGCGCAGATTCCAAAGGGGTGTCTACTCGTCGGACCCCCCGGCACCGGAAAGACACTTCTCGCCCGCGCTGTTGCCGGTGAAGCAAATGTCTCCTTTTTTACCATCTCTGGTTCAGACTTTGTTGAAATGTTTGTTGGCGTAGGCGCGTCGCGCGTAAGAGATATGTTTGAGCAAGGAAAGAAACATGCTCCCTGCATTATTTTTATTGACGAGATTGACGCTTTAGGTCGCCATCGTGGCGCAGGAATTGGCGGCGGAATCGACGCGAAGGAGCAGACATTAAACCAGCTTTTGACCGAAACGGCTGGGATTGAGTCAAATGAAGGCGTGATTTTAATTGCGGCAACAAACCGCCCCGATGTACTTGACCCCGCCCTGCTGCGTCCCGGCCGCTTTGACCGTCAAATTGTTGTTCCTAAACCAGATATAAATGGCAGAATAGAGATTTTGAAAGTACATATGAAAAAAACTCCGCTTGCACCGGATGTCAATCCCGCAGTTATCGCGCGAGGCACTCCAGGATTTGCTGGCGCCGACTTGGCGAACTTGATTAATGAAGCGGCATTACTGGCCGCACGTCAAAACAGAAAGGTAGTAACCATGTCGGATTTTGAAGAGGCAAAGGACAAGGTTATGATGGGCATGCAGCGTCGCTCTGTTGTCATTACTGACTACGAGAAGCGGGTAACCGCGTATCACGAGGCGGGACACGCGATTGTCGGGCATTACATAAAGGGCAACGAACCAATCCATAAAGTTACTATTATTCCACGAGGGCTTGCTCTCGGTGTGACGTTTACCATTCCAAAAGAAGATAGATATATGGTGCAAAAGCAGCAACTTGAGGCACGGCTTGCGATGGCGTTTGGCGGACGCGTCGCCGAAGAGCTCAAGTATGGAGTGGCAAAAATTACAGCTGGTGCGGCAAATGATATTAAAGTTGCGACAGACATTGCGCGAAGCATGGTCACCGAGTTTGGCATGAGCGAAACAATTGGCCCTATTCATCTTGAAGGGAGCGAGCGAGAGGTTTTTTTAGGGCGTTCAATTACGGAGCGGAAAGGTATTTCCGAAGAAACCGCGCGGTTAATTGACGCTGAAGTTAAAAAAATTATTTTTGCCGCACAAGAGCGTGCACATTCAGTGTTACAGGAGCATAGAGGCGAGCTTGATGTGCTTGCCAGCGCACTTCTTGAATATGAAACATTAAGCGGAGAGGAGGTGGCAGCTGTACTTCTCAAAAAGACGAGTCGAGTTAATGAAAAACGAGAGAGCGGTAACCCTGAAGTAGGGCCGCATAGTTCGGTTACTGAATCTAGCGGCCCGTATCCTCAATAAATTACTATGGACGCATAACGCGTCCTTTTTGTTAATGGTAGTTCGTCAAACTAAAACCGAGTAGGTTTTTTTACTCTGCGGAGAAATGATATAGTAACAACATATGGCAGAGCTTAACCACTATCTTCACGAAATTGCGATTACCGCGATTATAGAAAAGGATGGAAAATATTTAATTGTTCGTCGTTCAAAAAACAAAAAGCGGTTTCCCGGTATGTGGGTGGTTCCCGGCGGAAGGCTTGAAGCAAGTGACTATTTGGAACTTCCAAAAGACACTAAACATTACTGGTACAATGTCTTGGAGCGCACGCTTCGCAGAGAGGTGTCGGAAGAAGTTGGCGTTGAAATAAAAAATATTGAATATCTTACGAGTCTTGCAACGGTACACGGCGACGGGAGTCCGTCACTCGTCATTTCTTGCACAGCGGAGTATGTAAGCGGGGATTTAATCTTGCAGGAGGAAGAGCTTGATGCCCACGCGTGGGTGACGCTTGAGGAGGCAAAGCAATACGAACTTATTGATGGTATTTATGATGAACTCGTCATGGCTGAAGAAAAAAGAAGGGGGATTAAAAAAGATGAGTGGGCGCGTACGCCGCAATAATTAATTAGAGCAAACACATTGAAAACACATTGAAGTCAAACTTCAATGCGAGTGCCGTGAATGTCTAGAAATATAACGAAGATTTGACATATTTTCATTACTGTTGTACTTTTACATAAGTTACTTTGTATTGTAGTCATGGGAACATAAGCCGTGAAGTGCCGAAAAAGCAAAAAATGGTTTACATTCTTTGACCGCGATGGTAACGCGTTTCACATGTCAGTCTGGCTTATATTATCTTATTTTATATCTCCGATTAAAAAATATAAGTGGTCATTTCTGACCGCTTTTCTTTCCTATGGTGCTGGATTTGTGGGATCAAGCATTATTATTCCACTTTTTTATCGTGAAATAATAGATGCCATAACATCTGCAAAAGAAAGAACCGCAATGGCGGAAGATCTTATTTGGATCGTGATTGTCATTGCGGGCATTGTTGTGCTTTATAACATCGCGTTTCGTATTGCGGATTACGCGCTTGTATACTGTCAAAGCAACGTCATGAAAGAATTGCGCAACTACGCGTTTCAAAAAATACAAAATCATTCATACCAGTTCTTTGTAAACACCTTTCAAGGAAGTCTTGTCGCAAAAGTAAGACGATTTGTGCGCGCATTTGAGGTTTTACAAGACAACTTACTATTCTCATTTTGGCGGATACTCGTCAATCTATTGGGAATGTTTGTTGTTATGTTTTTAATTGCGCCTCTTCTTGCAAGCTTTTTTGCTGTCTGGTGTCTTATATTTTTGGTGGTAACAATATTTTTTGTTCGGAAAAAGAGAGTCTATGATCTCAAGGAAGCGGCTGCGGATTCTCGCGTAACGGGACGTTTAGCGGATGCAATCACAAACGTGCTCAACATCAAAATGTTTGTTTCTCAAAAAAGGGAGATGGCTGACTACGCGCAAGTTACCGGTGAAGAAGAAACCGTCAGACGCGCAGCATGGAATTTTAACAATCTCATAATGCTTGTTCAAGGAGCTTTGTGGATGGTTCTTGAAACCTTCGGGCTTTATTTAGTAATTGTGCTATGGATCAAGGGATTAATTTCAACAGGCACGATTGTGTTGGTGCAGACATATTTTGTGGTGATTTTTGGCGGCATGTGGGATCTTGGCAGATCAATTACTAATTCTATGAAAGCGCTTTCAGATGCTTCAGAAATGGTTGAAATTTTTGAAACCCCAATAGGCATTAAAGACACTTCTCGCCCAGAAATATGCAGAATCAAAGAAGGAAATATACTCTTTAATAATATTTCGTTTTTGTATGGTGAAGGTATTTCAGTGTTTAATAACTTTACCATGAACGTAAGAGCGGGTGAGAAGGTGGGTCTGGTCGGACACTCGGGAGTTGGCAAAACAACCATCACAAAACTTTTGTTGCGGTTTGTTGACGTGAAAGACGGTGTTATAACAATTGATGGTCAAGACATTGCAAGAATTGCCCAAAAT
>CAYZKP010000035.1:0-7404 GCA_964479245.1 uncultured Candidatus Saccharibacteria bacterium
CAAAATAGTCGTCCTCTGGATGGCTATTTTGTTTTTGCAATTACGAGGTGAGGGAGAATAGAACAGGAAGGGGGTCGGGGAAACACTTGTTTCCCCGTGGAGGAAGGCAGTGAGCGTAGCGAGAGTCGGAAAACCGTGGGTTTCCCAGGAGTGAGATAGCGAAGCGTCTCCCATCCCGCATCAAACAAAAAATTACCAGCTTTGTGCTGGTAATTTTTTAAATTTACCGTATAGTAATTGCAGAAAATGAATACAAAAGGAACGGAAGATGCGCAAGGTGTTTATCGGAATTCTCGCTTTGATTTTTGCATATGCTCTTGGTCTTGGGATCTTAGTCTATTTTACGAAGTTAGAGAAAAAAAACGCAATTACAGAAGCCGAAATGAAATATGTGAGTGACCCTGTAATGCTTTATCAAACGGTGGGGATTAAATATTGCGGCTATGATAATCGTGAAAAAGGGAAATATTCTGGTGCAGTTTTCCTTGAGGGGAATGATTTGATAGAGGCAAAAAATTATTTTGAAAAGAAATCCCGAGGTCAATATACAGTATCAGAAATACAGGCGGTGCTTTATATCAATGCGCCTGAAGCAACTGAAAATCGTATCGGACAGCCGGCACTTTTGCCGCTTCGTCGAAAAGATGGCGTGTATTGTGCGTTAGGATTAGCGGGCAGTTATTCCATGGAGCCATTCATAGAATTTAAGAAAAAATATCAGAAACAAATAGAGCGTTAACAAAATCGCCAAGGATAATTCTTGGCGTTTTAATTAATCAGTTTTTCCACCCTGAATCAATGTAAGACGTGGAGGTTTGCGGACGGCTTGCGCAACATATTTATTGAAAGTGGCGAGAAAAGCGGCTAAATTATTCTGCGTTCGCTGTACATTTTTTTGAATTTGTTCAATTTCTGCAGATGTAAGCGGTCTTACGCCGCTTCCACCGCAAAGTCCGCAACCACGACCAGCGCAAAGACATTCTTCTGTGGCCATTATTTTTATCCGATTCCCCATATCTAACATAGTGGTATCATGTCACACAATTTTTGCAATACAAAAAACACAGGCGTTGTTCATTCTTGAAATATAAATGATAAGACGTTAGGATTAAAGGTTATGACCGAAGAAACAAAAAAAGAATACAACACAAGTATCAAGGAATTAAAAAACTCTGAAATTGAAATTAACGGCGAGATTCCCGCTCTTGTGTTTGAATCGTATTACAAAAAAGCCCTTATTGAAATTGGCAAAGATGCGGAGATCCCAGGCTTCAGAAAAGGGCATGTGCCGGAGAAAATTTTGATTCAAAAAGTCGGCGAAAATACCATTTTGTATGAAATGGCGGAGCTCGCGCTTGCCGATTTTTATCCCCAATTTATGGGAGAGCAAAAGATTGAAGCGGTGGGGCGGCCAGAAATTTCAATTACCAAAATTGCTCGCGGGAACCCCTTGGGATTTAAGATAAAAACAGCAGTTTGGCCGAGCTTCACGCTCCCCAATTACAAAGACATTGCGCAAAAAGTGATACAAGAATCCGGTGATGAAAAAATTTTTATTGAAGACAAGGAGGTGGAACAGGCCATTGAAGATATACGAAAAAATTTTGCTCAGTATGATGCTCAAAATAAGAAATTAAAAACAGAAGGTGCGATATCGGGAGCGGGCGGGAACCAGATCGCCGAAGGGGAGAATAAGGAGCTGCCTGAATTAACGGATGAATTTGTAAAAAAATTGGGAGCATTTGAGACTGTGGAAGATTTCAAAAATAAAATAAGAGAAAATTTACTACACGAAAAAGAAACTCGCGTAAAAGAGAAAAAACGAATTGCAATTATTGATGGTGTCTTGCAAAAAATCACTGTGACGCTCCCGCAGGTACTTGTTGACGGTGAATTAGAAAGAATGTTCGATCGGTTTAAGGGGAATATTTCGGCAATGGGGCATGTATTTGAAGACTATCTCTCCCAAATTAAAAAAACGGAAGCAGAACTCAAAGAAGGGTGGCGAAAAGATGCAGAAAAAAGTGTTAAAACACAATTATTGCTTCAAAAAATTGCCGAAGCAGAGCATATTACCGTACCCAAAGAAGAACTTGAAAAAGAAATTGAGCACGTTGCGAAACATTACAAAGACGCTGATCGAAATCGTGTTCGAAACTATGTTGAGGGCGCTCTTATTCATGAAAAGACATTCCAGTTTTTGGAAGGTCAGTCTAAAAATTCTTGATATGGAGCAAAGAATTGTGTATACTAAATTCATTATTCTTGATTTGTAATACAAATATATGTTAATACCAACGGTTATTGAAAAAAGCCAATTTGGCGAACGCGCGTATGATATTTACTCGCGCTTGCTTCGCGAACGTATTATTTTTCTTGGCGGACCGATTGATGATCATGTCGCGAATCTTGTTATCGCGCAGCTTTTATTTATTGAGTCAGAAGATTCAAAGAAAGACATAAGTTTGTATGTTAACTCTCCTGGCGGCTCTGTTACTGCAACGCTTGCAATCTACGACACGATGCACCATGTAAAGCCGGATGTTTCTACAATTTGTGTTGGCATTGCGGCCTCTGGCGCTTCAGTTATTCTTGCTGCTGGCAAAAACGGAAAGCGATATATGTTGCCAAACGGAGAAGTCATGATTCACCAACCGCTCGGTGGCGCGGAAGGGCAAGCGTCTGATATTGCGATTACCGCAAAGCACATTCTTACGGTTAAGGATAATTTAAATAAAATTCTTGCAAAACATACAGGACAACCACTTTCCCAGATTGAAAAAGATGTTGACCGAGATTTCTTTATGAGCGCGGAGGAGGCGAAAAAATACGGAATCATTGATGAACTTTTAAAGCCAAAAGGTAGTAATCATCAGAAATAACATGAATCCAGAAGGAGCCCCAGATAGCGACTTCGAAAGAATAGAGGACCTTGCATTATCGTATCGCGGTGAATTTTTTGTTGGCAATACTCGCGCTGAAGCGATGCAGCGATTGAGAGTGGAATTTCCAGATTATGACCCCGCACAAGAAGAGGCGGTTGAAGGATTTACTACGAATAAACGCAAGTTTGTAACCGAGGAAGAAGGGCGTAAAATTGCTCTTGCGAAATAAACGCCATGAATTTACAAGAATATAGTTTTGCCAACGAGCCCCCACCCGAGATTGAAAAAATAAGAAGTGCCGCGCTTCGATATGGAACAGAGACTTTTGTTGGTTATGGCCACGGAGAGGCATTCGATAAATTAAGGACAGCTCATCCTAACTGGGAGCTTGAGTCAGCCATGCAGAATATCGATCTTATTGAAGGTTTTATGACTACCACGGATAAATTTGTAGATAGGGCAGAGGCGCGCAAAATTGCAGAACATGCAGACCAGCTTGACCCTCGTTTTTCTGCACAAAATGGCCCGCTTCATTCCGGAGAACTCCATTCGGAAGATTTGCTTCAATAAAGGTTCCCCGGAGCAGAGCTCCGGGGATATTTGTGGAACTCGCTCCGCTCGTTCAATTCCGCAGCAGAGCTGCGAGGTATTAAACCTATATTAGTTCCTCGGCTCGGAAATGTAAAAGTTTGCTTCGCCCACTTTTACATTTCTCTCGCCCTACGTCGCTAATAAACCACAAGATACGAAATCCGTCCCAACGGATTTTTTTGGTGTGTCTTGCAAAAAATATAGCCCCGTGCTATCTTACTTGTATTGACAATTATTGATTTAAATATGCCCTGAGAGGGGGCTCCACTTAAATTTAACAAATTTTCTATGTCACCAGGAGGTTTATATTCTTCAAAGAATACGTTGGTACACAAAGCGACACTAATCCGGGTGTTTTTTGCTTAAATCATATTTAAGAAGAGACTAATTTGTACAATTTTATAAGGCGCTCATTTCTTAGGGCTTTCAACCATTATGAGCTTGAAAGTCGTGTTTCTTTTGCTTGCGGTCGCGGGCTTGTCCGGGATTGCGATTGGGTATTATCTTCGGTTTCTCATCTCTCTCGGGAAGCGAGGGTCAATGGAGCTTCGGATAAAGCAGATGGAGCTTCAAGCGAAGGAAGAAGCAAAAAAAATTATTGAAGAAGCGGAAAAAAGCACCCACAAAGCAAAAGCAGAAATTAAACATCTAGAGAAAGAAAAAGAATCTCAATTTAAAAAAACAGAAGACCGCCTCATTAAGAAAGAGGAATTTTTGGATAAGCGGCAATTTGATATTGATCGGGAAATTGAAGAATTGAAGAAAAAAGCTGAGGAAATAAAGACCATAAAAGAACGAGTTCTCTCTGTTGAGGAAGAAAAAAAGAAAGAACTACAGCGTGTCGCGGGGCTCTCTGTTGAGGACGCAAAAACAACGTTGTTTTCTATTGTTGAAAGACAATACGAAGAGGACGTCGCCCAGCGGGTTCAAAAATTAGAAAGCGTGGGGATGGAGAAGCTTGAAAAACGAGCGCAAGAGATACTCACTACCGCGATTCACCGATTCGGCAATTCTGTCGCCTCTGACGTGCTTGCAACATCGGTCACCCTTCATTCAGAAGATGTAAAGGGGCGTATTATCGGGAAAGAGGGAAGGAATATCAAAGCATTTGAGCGGGCTGCGGGGGTTGAGCTTATAGTGGACGACACTCCCGGCGTTGTGATTATTTCAGCATTTGACCCCGTGCGAAGACAGATCGCGCGCATTGCGCTTGAAAACTTGATTATGGACGGCAGAATTCAGCCGGCGCGCATTGAAGAGGTGGTTGCGAAATCGAAAGACGAAATAAACAAAATTATCAAAGATAAAGGGGAGCAGGCGGCGTACGAGTGCGGTGTTTTCAATCTTGATCCGCGCCTCATCGCGATTTTGGGAAGACTTTACTTCAGAACAAGCTATGGACAAAATGTTCTTCAGCATTCAATTGAAATGGCCCACATTGGAGGAATGATTGCCGAGGAACTCGGGGCTGATATTACTGTTGCGAAAACCGGAGCTCTGCTTCACGATATTGGAAAAGCTGTTGACCATGAGGTACAAGGTACGCATGTTCAAATTGGGCGCAGAATTCTTGAAAAATTTGGCGCCGACAAAGCAGTAATTCAAGCGATGCAGTCGCACCACGAAGAATATCCATATGAAACGATTGAGTCGGTTATCGTGCAAGTTGCGGACGCAATTTCAGGCGGCCGTCCAGGTGCCCGCAGAGACACTGTTGAAAACTATCTAAAGCGACTACAAGACCTTGAAACAATCGCAAACGCTCAAGAGGGAGTTGAAAAATCGTACGCAATCCAGGCAGGTCGCGAGGTACGGGTGTTCGTATACCCCGATAAAGTATCTGATCTTGAGGCAAAAAACATTGCTCGCAATATCGCAAAACAAGTAGAACAAGAGCTCAAATACCCAGGAGAAATAAAGGTTACTGTTATACGGGAAAACCGGATAATTGAATACGCCCGGTAGTAGAAATTTCCATCGAAATTCTCACTATCTGGTACGCTCGGTAGTGACGTCTGGTGTATAACGGTGTGTAGTAGCTCTGAAAAAAGACAATTATTGACTTGTTGAGTTATATACAGGATATTAGACTGAAATCTTGCCTTACTGTTTCTCTGTCGGTAAAATATCCATATTATCCAATAAACGGGGTCGACCTAATTTTACAAACTGTCTATGCATAAAAACAAAGCAAGTCTCGTTGATGTAGTTCACCAACATGTGGGCGGTTCAAAGGCTCAATCAGAGCGAGCTGTTGACGGCATCATTGAGGCGATTGTAGAGTCTTTGAAAGGAGGTGGAGAGGTTTCAATTGCTGGGCTTGGTATTTTTGCCACCAAACAGCGAGCAGCGCGAACAGCGCGCAACCCAAAGACTGGTGCACCGGTACAAGTTGCGGCAATGCGCGTTCCGAAATTCAGAGCATCTAAAGCTCTTAAGGACGCAGTTAAGTAATTTTTCTCCGGAGAAAAAACAAAAATCCCCGAGGGCTTGCCTTAGGGGATTTTTGTATAGGCGTGAAGCTTGATTTATAATTCAGATTCAATATTTTGAAGTTCGGCGTCTAAATCATCAAGGACTGTCGCATCAAGGTCCTCTGAAATTGCACCCACCTCATCTGAAGTAGCCTGATTTTGGAGATTCTCTAGTGCGCTATCAGGAGCAGATTCAATTGCTTCCGGTGTGGGGGCAAGGAATCCCTCTTCGCTCACTTTTTTACCAATAAAATACAGTCCGCCGAAAATAAGGAGAATGACGACAATAATACTTCCAACGATTGGCCCTATTTGTACGCTTCGCGCCTGCGAAGGAGCGGCTTGCCCTTCGGTGTTTTGGTTGTTTGAAAATTCTGTTTCGTTCATAGAAGGAGAAATTATTTATTTATTCTTCCGTAGTCTCATTGACTCGTTTTCCTTTAAGCACAACAATGCTATCGACCAAAGCTTTATGCGCTTGTTTAATCTGCATAACGACAGATTCAACCACTTTTTTCGTTTGTGTGAATGTTTCTTTTGCGTTTTCCTCTGTCATAAGAATATTTTCAACAGAACTTTTCGCATCAGCAAGCGCAGTCCGCGCCGTGTCTACTGCGGCTCGCGCGTCTGTAAGTAGCCGCTTTGCTTCAGCGACGTCTGCTTTTTCCGCTTCAAATTTTTTTATTCGCGATTCAATTCTGTCTGCCAATACATCTTGTCGCGCAATCGCCGCGTCCAGTCGTTTGAACATTTTTTCAAAATACGCTTGAATTCTTGCTTTTCTTTTTTCAAGAAGCTCTTTTTGTCTTTCTGTCTTTTTTTGAAGTGCTTCTGTCCGCTTTTCCACGCGCTCCACTTTGTCTTTTGCATCCGCTTCTCCAGTTTGCGCGGCGGCATTTTGAATACGTATTTTTTCAACATCTGTTGCCGCTCCGTCTGCCTTCTTTTCTACTCGGAGTTCAACTTTTTCCCGTACGGCGTCTTTTATTTCAGCAGTTTTAGTCTGAAGCTGCTCTCGAACACTTTTAATAGCATTTGGTTTTGGAACCGCTTTTGTTTCATCAACAGTCGGCGTTCCTCTAACCTCTTGTGCCTTAGGCGATTGGGTTTCTCTTGTTCCATAGCTATATTGCGCTCCTGCAAATAGCGGAACAAAAAATAGAAACATTGCCATGAGTGTAGATATTGTCGTTCTCATTTTTTTAATAATTTAAATTAATAAATGTTATATGTCTGTATAATAGAATTATTTATGTCACATCGCAAGATTGTCTAATTGTAATTCAGCGGCTTTTTTATTTCGAATACTTTTCTTGATAATTTTTGAATGATTTATGTATTGAAAGTTGTGCTTCTTTCGCATTTTGCCATTCTCCTACGGCAACTTCTTTTTTCTGGAGTCCTTTGTACACTTCAAAAAAATGTTTGATTTCTTTAAGCAGGTGAGGCTCAAG
>CAYZKP010000036.1:0-7383 GCA_964479245.1 uncultured Candidatus Saccharibacteria bacterium
CTGATTCCTGGGGAATATATCAGCGTAATGTGTTTATCATACTTGTCGTGCTTGGCGCGCTCACGCTATTTGCAAGTTTCATAGTGCGTACCGTAGCAGTAGTTGGGGAGGCGCTTGCGTTCGGCGGTGTCTTTACTCTCCTTATCGCGACGACATGGTATTGGCCGTTAATGGACGATTATGTGCGTGTTTTGGTGCTCGGTTTTGTGCTCGTTGCGCTTCTGTGGGTTAGTTTTAAACAGTTTAAGAAAAATGAAGAAATATAACCATACACAAATAGAGTCTAAATGGCAGAAGCGGTGGAAGAAGGAGAAATTTCATGACACGAAAGACGTGGCGCGCGGTAAAAAAAATTATTACATGCTTGTTGAGTTTCCCTATCCGTCGGGGAATCTTCACATCGGGCATTGGTATGCATTTTCTGTTCCGGATATTTTTGCGCGATATCAACGTATGCGGGGGGGCAATGTGCTTTTTCCTATCGGCTTTGACGCGTTTGGCTTGCCCGCGGAAAATGCCGCAATAAAAAATAAAGTTGATCCTAAAAAATGGACCCACGACAACATCGCGCACATGAGAGAGCAGATTGAAAGCATCGGCGCTTCATTTGACTCGTCGCGGGAAATAATCACTTCAGACCCCGATTATTACAAGTGGACGCAGTGGTTTTTTTTGAAGTTTTACGAAAAAGGACTCGCGTATCGCGGGAAGGCCGTGGTTAATTGGGATCCGGTTGATAAAACGGTACTTGCAAACGAACAGGTGTTACCGGACGGTACAGCGGAGCGTTCTGGCGCTGTCGTAGAGAAACGAGAACTTGAGCAGTGGTTTTTAAAAATTACCGATTATGCGGATCGCTTACTTTCTGATTTGGATGCTCTTCCTTGGCCAGAGCCTATAAAAGAAGCAGAGAGGAATTGGATTGGCAAAAGTGAAGGAGCCGAAATATATTTCAAAATTCAAAATTCAAAATTCAAAATTCCAATATTTACTACACGGCCTGATACGTTGTTTGGCGCGACCTACCTTGTGCTTTCGCCGGAGCACCATTTAATTTCAGATTTAAGATTTCAGATTTCAAATTTAGAAGAAGTTAAGAAATACATTGAGGAAGCGAAAAAGAAAAAAGAGATAGAGAGGACTGCCGCAGACAAAGAAAAAACGGGAATAGAACTTAAGGGTATCAAAGCGATAAACCCCGCAAATAACGAAGAAATTCCAGTATGGGTTGCTGATTATGTTCTTGGCGGATATGGCACAGGCGCTATTATGGCAGTACCCGCGCATGATGAACGCGACCTACAATTTGCTTTAAAGTTTAATCTCAAAGTTAAGGCGGTAATAGCTCAAGTTGCTTCAAGAGAGGAGGCGAAAACTCCTGGTCTTGCGGAGGCAAAGCTGCAAAGTATTCTTGCGTCTAGTTTTGCTCATGTTGGAGGCGGGTTTCTTATAAATTCAGATAAGTTTAGTGGTCTTACGAGTGAAGAAGCGAAAGGAAAAATCACTGCATTTGTCGGCGGCAAAAAAACGATACGCTACAAACTCCGTGACTGGCTTGTATCCCGTCAGAGGTATTGGGGGTGTCCTATACCTGTTGTCTATGACCCGGAAGGAACTCCACACCCCGTCCCGGAAAAATATCTTCCATGGCTTTTGCCGAAAGATGTTGATTTTACGCCGACAGGTGAGCCGCCGCTTGCCTCCTCCAAAGAGTTTAAAAAACGAACAGAGAAAATTTTTGGGAAAGGGTGGCGGCCTGAATACGACACGCTGGATACCTTTGTTGATTCATCGTGGTATTTTTTGCGTTACACCGATCCACATAACAAAAAAATGCCCGCTTCAAAAAAACGACTCTCACAATGGATGCCGGTTCAGCGTTATTCCGGTGGCGCAGAGCACACGACCATGCATCTTTTATACTCTCGGTTTTTTCACAAGGCGCTCTTTGACTTAGGTATTGTGAACGAAGCGGAGCCATATATAGAGCGTCTTAACCGCGGCATTATTTTAGGAACAGATGGTCGGAAGATGAGCAAGCGATGGGGGAACGTGATTGATCCTGACCTGCAAGTAAAATTAGTTGGCTCTGATAGTGTGCGTCTCTATCTCGCCTTCATTGGTCCCTACAATATTGCAGGACACTATCCGTGGGATATGGGCGGCGTTGTGGGAGTCCGGCGTTTTCTTGAAAAGGTATGGCGCATGCAGTTTAAAATTGACCGCACTTACTTGAGCACGCGCGCAAAAACACTTGAAACAGCATTGCATCAGACAATAAAAAAAGTGGGAGACGATATTGAGAATTTTAAATTCAACACGGCAGTCTCCGCGCTCATGATTTTTGTAAATTCCCTGGACCGAGAGCCTACCGTGCGTAAAGACATCTTTGTACAATTTCTGTTACTGCTTGCTCCGTTTGCTCCCCACATAACAGAGGAGCTATGGGAGCGCTTAGGATATCACACTTCTCTACATAAAGAGTCGTGGCCTCTCTACAGAGAAGAAAAAACAAGACAAGAAACAATGACCATCGTCGTGCAAGTAAATGGTAAGGTGCGGGATGGATTTGAGGTGCTCATTAACGAAACGGAGCTGGTCATAAAAGAAAGGGCCAAGGCACTTGACAAGGTTTTGAAGTGGGTACAAGATGAAGCAATACAAAAAATTATCTATGTGCCGGGGAGATTAGTCAATATTGTTACCGTGCCTCGGGAAGAGAAATAACAATTGACGGCACAAGCGGGGTATGTTACAAGTATATTAATCATTAATTGTAATATGAAAACGGTTACTCTAACGTTTAAGCCAAAACAGGTAACAAAAAACCTCCTTACGGGGCTACCTTCACGTGCGCAGGATGTTGTGGTAAGTCGCTTTGGTCTTGGTAAAGACCCTAAAAAGAAAACGCTTGAATCTATTGGCGGAGAATACGACATTACTCGTGAGCGCGTTCGCCAAATAGAGAATTTCGCGCTCCAAAATATTAGAAAATCAGACGCGTATAAACGCGAAGAGGCGACGTTCCATGAGCTTCATAACCTGCTTGAGACATTGGGCGGGATTGTTGCCGAGGAAGACTTACTTGAACATGTGGCTCCGGAGAGCAAAGAGTTACAAAACCACGTACACCTTCTTTTGGTGTTGGGTGAACCATTTGAAAAAAGACGCGAAGATGCCCACTTTAAACATCGCTGGATTGTGCACCAAGGACGCAGTCAGCATGTGCATCGCGCCCTTCATGATTTATATAAAAATCTTGACGAAGACGATCTTATCGCGGAGCGGGAAATTTTAAAAATGTTCGCGGATCGTCTGAATGAAGTTGAGGAGACGCACAGGAAGAACGAGGAAACATTAAGACGCTGGCTCAATATTTCAAAAATGGTCAGAAGTAATCCCTTGGGAGAATGGGGGCTTTCTTCCTCTCCCAATATTCGCGCACGGGGCGCGCGTGATTATGCGTATCTGGTGATTAGACGACACGGATCGCCGCTGCACTTCAGTGAAGTTGCGAGGGAGATCACGAGACTTTTTGGAAAATCGGCTCACACTGCGACGTGCCACAACGAGCTTATCAAAGATAAAGACAGATTTGTGCTCGTTGGCCGCGGCATTTACGGTCTTGCGGAGTGGGGATATTCAAACGGTATTGTGCGAGAAGTTATTGCGGAAATTTTAAAACAGAACGGCTCTCTGCACCGCGACGATCTCGTTAAAAAAGTACTCAAGGAAAGATATGTAAAAGAAAACACCGTGCTTGTTAATTTGCAAAATAAAAAATATTTTAAACGAAATCCCGAAGATTATTACTCTCTTGCCTAATTCTCGTAAAAGGCATGTGTAGCAAAAAGCCACCAAATCAAATAACGGTGGCTTTTTGCTTGCTGATGCGTGCCCTAGGCAGTATTATTAATGTAATTATATGTTAGAATCTTTTACTACGTTAAGGCCTCAAAACGGTGAATCTGCGGGAGAGCGTGAAATGTGCCGCCACAGCATTTCGTTTGCTGAACATTGCGAAATGTGTACGCATGACGCTCAGCAAAAACAACCAGCATGGAACGCCGCAACACAATTGGAAGCCGATAGCAAATGTATTCGTACAAATGCCGATTCTCCTGTAACTGAAATAGAGATAAGCGGAGAGAAATTCAGAATTGAATCTATCGAAAGTAAGGATGACCCCACGCTCTCTGAAGTGCAAACGTTATTTGAACAAACATTCGGTGAAGAGGAGGTCGACCCAGAAGAAGTACTCCGTTCATCGGTTGAAGGCAAAACTCCTTGGGGCACAGATGATATTAATTACAGGATTTTTATCGTCAAAAACGCCGAAGGCAAAGTAATTTCAACAGTAACTGGTGGAATGTTAGATCTAGAAAGTAATGATATTGAAAAAACAAAAAGAACAATGTTTATGGTTGCCTATGCGGTTACGGATAAACGTGTTCGACAGCATGGACTTGCCCGAGAAGCGTATATTTCAGCAATTAAGGACGCGGCAATTAGAGCGGAGCGGCAAGGTAAACACCTCAGCTTTGCTGCTGGAGAGTGTACATATACGTCAGAAAAATTTTGGAACAAGGTTGGATGGAAACGTGTATATATGCAAGTGCCCGGTGAGGAAAATAAATATGAGGAAACGCGGTATGTCCAGCCGCCATTAGATTTTGATCCCGCAACAGGAGAACCGGCGGAAGACGCTGGTGAAGCTCCCGAACACTTGATGATAGATGGTTTTGGGAGTGACGCGCTTTCAAAACGGGATTTAAAAGATGTGATACGAGCTTTTTATCAATGGAATAATCGATGGCCGCAGCAAGCATTTAAAAACAAGGACGCATTTACGCGGCATAACACTTTAGTGGATGAAATAGAAAGCGTTTTTGGAAATGATCTTAATGAACACGGTGATCTTAAATTACTTTCTCAAGAAGAACGCAAAAAATCACAAGAAGAAGGCGTGCTCATTAAAGACTACGTTGTCGCCGATCACGGCAATGCTGGTCAGGAAGACTTCTAGCACAGAAACAAACCACATGAGTAACCAATCTGAATTCACCCCACAAAATGTATCAGAAAAAAAGCGTGCCGAAACGGCTCCCCAAATTCATTTAGAGCCCTTAATGGAAAAAGAGATAGAAGAAGCGATAGCGCTTGCATATAAAATTTTTCCTTACGCACATGAAGATGTCGGGGATCCCTCTCTTATGTTTCCGGCAAGCCTTAATCAACAACGTTATAAAAAAGAATTGGAAGAAAAAGGTATAAGAACTCTACGCTACTGGATTCTTAAGGGCGGGAACAATAATCAAAAAATTATTGGGTTTACGGGGTTGTATCAAAATATAAACGACCCTCCGGATGTAGGCTGGCTCGGATGGTACGGAGTTGCGCCCGAAGAACGCGGAAAAGGTTTGGGCGATGCAATACTCACTGCAACTATTACAAAGGCTCGTGATGCAGGGTTTACTGCCCTTCGGCTGTATACATCTGATACCCCTAATGAAGACATTGCTTTAAAAATGTATCGAAAGAAGGGTTTCCATGAAATAAAATCAGAACCGATACCGGGCTCACAGGAACGGATGTTCTATTTGGAAAAAACGCTTGATCAAAAAAGCCCTGATTAAACCGCCGAGCTAAGCTCGGCGTGTTCAATATTCCACTTTGTTGTATAGTATATATATGTCGTTATTTTTGGATTTTTTAATAGAAAATCTTATTGCGCTTGTAAATCATGCGTTTCCGTATCTTTTATATGCCGTGCCGGTTGTGCTTGTGTTTGTGCTCTTTGATTTGTGGGAGAAGACACAACGTGCTCTGTTTTTTTCTAAACAAAAATACGTCGTGCTTCAGGTAAGCGTTCCAAAAGATGCACCAAAATCGCCGCTTGCGATGGAAATTGTATTAAACGCATTTCACCAGACAGTGGGCGAGTCAAACTGGTACGATCGTCTTATATTAGGAAAAACTCGCGCACACTCATCCCTTGAAATAGTGTCTATTGAAGGCGATGTGCGTTTTTATTTTTGGATAAACAACAGAATCAGGAAATTCGTTGAAACGCAGGTATATTCCCAGTATCCTCATGCAGAAATTAAAGAAGTTCCTGACTACACTAACGCTGTTCCATATGCAAAAGAGGGATCCGGATGGGACTTATTTGCTTTTGAGTTTCAACTCACAAAAGCTGATCCATATCCCATAAAAACATATGTTGACTACAATATGGACAAAGACCCGAAAGAGGAACTAAAAGTTGACCCCATGACCCCGGTTCTTGAATTTTTGGGCGATCTCGGAAGGGGTGAGCAAGCCTGGTTTCAAATTATTGTTCGTGCAAACAAAGGGAAAAAAGATCCGACAACGTACTGGAAGGGCCGCGATTGGCAGGCAGAAGGCAAAGAACTCATTGAGGGGATTATAGAGAAATCAAAAGAACGCTCTAGCAGCCCCGACATGGAAGAGGGCAGTTTCAAATTTTCAAATCTTACCGAAGGAGAGCGAAATACGATAAAAGCAATAGACCGGAATGTTGCAAAGCTCGGTTTTGACTGCGGCATGCGAGCCCTGTATCTTGGGAAAAAAGAATCATTTAATCCGGCCAACATCGCAGGACTCGCGGGCTCTATTAAACAATATAGTTCCAATGACTTAAATGGTTTCAAATTGCGTCTTTACACCGATGTTGACTACCCGTGGCAGCACTATATCAGCATTCCGATTGAAAGCTATCCCTCAAGCACGCCACCTTTCTCCTTGAGCGGGAAACGGCTGCTGCTTAAAAAATGGGTATTTTTTGACGCGTACCGGAGGCGTTCATGGTTTCATCCTCCCTATGAGCGCAAGCCATTTGTGTTAAATTCAGAAGAATTGGCAACTATTTACCACTTTCCTGGTGAGGTTGCGGCAACACCAACCTTTAAACGCATTGAGTCTCGTAAAGCAGAGCCTCCTTCCAATTTGCCGCTCTAACACTGTGACAGTGTCGGCGCGTATATACACCCATGTTTCCTCTTGAAGATCCACTTCTCAAAAAACCTCCGCGGGGTAGAGTGAGAAATGCCTTGCGCGTTTACTCATATCGTACGTGGATTTTAGTCGGGATTACAATTATCGTCGGTCTTATTTTTTATAGTGCCTATTTTGCTCCGCCGAGAGCTTTTGGTTCGGGGGCTGACATCACCATTGCCGAGGGGCTGACACTTTCTCAAGCGGGGATGATCCTCAAAGAAAATAATATTATAAAATCAGAGGCGATATTTAAAACACTTGTTGTGGCTCTCGAGGGAGAGGGCGGCGTACGGCATGGGGAATATGTATTTAAGCGGCGGCAGAATGTCTGGACAGTCGCTCGCAGAATAACTTCTGCTGACT
>CAYZKP010000037.1:0-7219 GCA_964479245.1 uncultured Candidatus Saccharibacteria bacterium
CTTGTTGACGAAAATGATCAAGAAATAGGAACGATGGAAAAATTGGAAGCTCATAAAAAAGGACTTCTTCATCGCGCTTTTTCGGTGTGTATTTTTAATACAAAAGAAGAGATGCTACTTCAAAAAAGAGCCGCGCACAAATATCATTCAGGAGGACTGTGGACAAATACGTGCTGTAGTCATCCGCGACCCAATGAAACCGTGCTTGATGGAGCGCTACGACGGCTTAAAGAAGAGACGGGAATTGAATGTGATCTAAAAGAGATTGGACAATTTATATATAAAGCATCGTTTGATAATGGACTTACAGAACATGAATATGATCATGTCCTTGTCGGTTTTTATGACTTAGATCCAGTGCTTAACCCTGAAGAAGCAGAAAATTTTAAATGGATTCAACTTGATGCGTTGAGAGAAGCCATGGAAAAAAATCCCGAGCAATATACATATTGGTTCAAAAAACTCATAAAAAGCGTTCCACTGCTTTAACCATTTTAGTGACGGGTCGACGACGGATGAAGTTTCTGGCCCGTGTCGGTAACATGCTTCTTGCGCACTGCTATAAATGCACGCTGCGCGTTTTTTGTAAACTCTATAAGAGCTTTGTATCGGCTGATAATATCTTCCCTTGTTTTCAGAACAACCGCATCATTGTCTGTTGCTGTTTTCGCTTTAACGCCGGCTTCATGTTCCCGTTTTAATCGCGCGCATTGCGCTTTCTCATCTCTTACACGGCCTTCAAGTTTCTGCAACTCCATTTCACAATCTTCAATGGCACGGCCAAGAGATGCTTCAACGGCGAGGTGACTCTCTTGCTCTTTTCCTAAAGGACCTTCAGCACTCATAATTTCTTCATCGTTATGCTCCAAAAAAATAAAGTCCAATTTCCATGATAATGAGAAGCACAATAACGAGCTCTAAAAAATTACTTCTCTGGGACTCAAGCACGGTTAGCGCAAACTCAGAATTATCCCGCGCAAAACCGATTTTGTATTCAATATTTCTGAACCGGGAACGAAGTTCAAACAAATCGGCAAGTTGAGAAAAGAACGCCTCAAGATTTTCCCGCTCCCACAAAACATCGGGCTTATCCAGCAGCGAGAGTTTTGAAATAACAAATTGGATAATATTACTGTTTTGTGCGGAAAGTTTAAGAATTGTTTTGGTATCTCGTAAAAATCTTCCCGATTTTTCAAGGCGTGCGTTCATGGTCGCGATGTTTCCCAAAATCTCTTCCGTTAAGTCCTCAATATGGTCAAGCGCGACCGATTGAGCAAGCACACGCGCCGAGATGTCAATTTCCTCTATCCCAACCTCTCGCAGTTCGGCACCGTCTGCAACAACTTCAAATTTATCTGTGTTTTTCTTAAGAGTATATGACTCTTCATAGTTTTTCTTAATTGGCTTTGCGAGAAATCGGCTCAAAGACTTTTTGATTGCTGTTTGAGTTTCCTGTGAAATATTCACAAACACGATTGCGCCGAATGAAAAGACAAATAAAAACTCTTGCGGCCCCAATAAATACGTCAAAAACTCTCTCCTGCGGCTGATAAGATTTTTATCAAGCTTTTCTGCTGTTTTGAGAAGGTTGATTTCTCTTGCAATGTATGTCGCTTGGAGTTCGTATATTTCTTTGTTTTCAGCCATATGCATATTCTACCATAAAGCACCACACAGCGTCTAAGCGTAAGAACACAGTACAATGGTGACAGGTAGAGCGCTTGAACAACAACACACGACATCTCTATGGTAGTATTAAAAAAGACATACGGAGTTTGTTTAAGGTGCGATACATGGGTAAGAATAATGTGTTCGTATGTGCAGTGGGTTTGTTTGTTTTACTCGCGGCGATGCCCGTCTACGCACATACGCCCGCGGATCTTCTTCTACAACTGACGCAACAAACGCTGTTTGCAAAAGAAAAAATTGAAACTATTTTTGCGAGCCCGCAATTTCACGCGAAAGACAGAGTTACTACTTCAGCCTGCGATGCGGTAAGAAAAGAGGCCGTGGAAGACGAGGAAGTATTTGCGCGGAGCACACTCAAACACGCACAATCATTTTATAAAACCAATCTTGAAACTTTTACAACCACTGAAAAAACATACGGCGTGCCGCCAGAATATATACTTGCCATTATTCGGATAGAAACGTATTTTGGCATATGCCTCGGCGATTTTCGTGTGCTGAAACAACTCACTGACATGTATCTTAAAACAAATCGATTGAAAATAAGAACTTTCGCGCTTAAAGAAATTAAATCGTTTTTGCTACTTGCAGAAAAAGAAGGATGGGCAACTGAGGATGCGCTTGCTCTCGTTGGTTCTGCAAGCGGCGCTTTCGGTCTCGGCCATTTCATACCCTCATCATTTGTGTTTGCTGTTGACGGCAATGATGATGGAAAAAGCGACCTGTTTAATCCGCAAGACGCAATTCCGAGTATCGCCAACTATCTTATAAATAATGGGTGGCATAAAAACAAAGAACGAGCAATTTTGCGATATAATAGAGACCAATTATATCTCAGGCGCGTGCTTACTTTTGCGGAAAAGATAAAAGGTATATTGCAGAACGAAAAAACCCCTTAGGGGTTTTTTACTATGACTGACGTTGTATGTTATAACGCGCTTTTAAGGTACGAGAGCATTGTTTTTGCGTCACTCACTTCAAAGGGGTCGGTGGGACAATTATCACCGAACCCAGGCTCAACAAATATTTTCTTGATGATTCCGTTCTCAACATACATGCTGTACCTCCAGCTGCGCTCTCCAAATCCGAGATTATCTTTTTTCACCAGCATTCCCATCGCGCGAGTGAACTCTCCGCTTCCATCAGGAATAAGTTTAACTTTCTCCGCGCCTTGGTGCTTCCCCCATTGAAACATTACGAATGCATCATTTACGGAGAGACAATACACTTCATCAATGCCAAGTTTTTTAAATTCGTGATATGCCGCCTCATAGCCCGGCAAGTGCGTAGAAGAACATGTCGGCGTAAACGCACCGGGAAGTGCAAATAAAACAACTCTTTTCCCCTTAAAAAGATCCCTGCTTTCCACATCCTGCCAACGGTAGGGATTTTCTCCGCCGATACGTTCATCCCGCACGCGTGTTTTAAGCGTCACGTTTGGAACAGGTTTTCCTTCTATGTGATTTATTTCTGACATAAAAAAAACTTCTTAAATTAAAACAAATAGTATTCTAATGCTCTGTTGGTTTTTGTTCTAAAAACACATTTTTTACGAAATCACTTTGTTCGGGAGTCAGCTGAAAATCCTGAGTAATAACGGCAAGAGCGCCTCTTATTTGGTTATTGTGTTCAATTTTTATTCCTGCGCGTATTTTTTCTGGTAAATCAAGGGGCAAATTCATTAGCCGCAAGGCCGAATTGGTTACATTGTCCTCAAGCTTGTTTGCAAATGCTTCGCGAACCTCTGCAATTTGTTCTTCAGAAAGAGGCGGCTTTTCGTGCTTTTTATTATATAGACCTTCGTGTACCATAATGAACAATGATAATACAGATGAGTAAAAAAATAAAGAAGGATCAAAAAGAAAAAATTATCGTAGTGCTTGGCCAAACGGCAACGGGAAAAAGCGACCTTGCAGTTCGTTTAGCAAAAAAAATTAACGGAGAAATTATTTCTGCCGATTCTCGGCAAGTATATAAAGGACTTGATATCGGTACCGGGAAAATTACTAAAAAAGAGATGCGCAGTGTCCCGCATTACATGCTTGATATGGTAAGTCCCAAACGGCAATACACAGCGGCAGAATATAAAAAGGACGCAGAGCATTATGTACGATATATCGTACATAAAGGTAGGGTGCCAATTGTTGTCGGCGGTACTGGATTTTACATTGATGCGCTGCTTGGCGATATGCCACTCCCGCAGGTTCCACCAAACAAAAAACTAAGAAAAGAACTTGAAACAAAAAATGCTGCGACGCTTTTCGCCATGCTTAAAAAACTTGATAAACGCCGCTCCAGAACCATAGACAACCATAATAAAGTAAGACTTATCCGTGCAATTGAAATCGCGCACGCTATTGGAAAGGTTCCACAATTAAAAACAGGAGAGAAAAAATACGACGTGTTGAAAATCGGCATTCGGATTCCAGACAAAAAATTAAAACAAAAAATCCGCGTACGTTTATTAAAAAGAATGAAACGAGGAATGCAAGCGGAGGCAAAAAAACTTCACGCCGCGAGTCTTTCGTGGAAACGAATGAATGAGCTTGGGCTTGAATATCGCTACACGGCTCTTCATTTACAGGGGAAAATTTCAAAAGGTGAAATGATTAAAAAACTTGAAACAGCCATTTGGCAATATGCTCGCAGACAAAAGACATGGTTCAGGCGAGACAAAGAAATCAGTTGGTTCAATCCAAATCAATATAAAAAAATAGAAAAAGGAGTGATACAATTTCTTTCAAAATAAACGGGTCCACGAGGAGTCGAACCTCGATCAACGGTTTTGGAGACCGTCATTCTGCCATTGAACTATGGACCCTTCTATCAAAAAGAACACATCTGTGTTCTTTTTAAAGTATACCAGATTACAGGAAAACTAATTATTTTTTAGATTCTTTATGCGCCGTGTGCTTTCGACACCAACGACAATGCTTTTTGAGTTCAATTTTACGTTCAACGCTTTTCTTATTTTTCCTGCTCCAATAGTTGATGCGTTTGCACTTTTCACACGCGAGTTTAATTAAATGTTTTTGAGCCATGGTTGATTTTTAATGAGTAAAACGAATAGAAAAACTCATCCCCTTCTTTTCGCGCGCAAGCGCGCGTAAAAGGAGAGGGTTAAGAAACATATACGCGCTTCCACTCGTTATGTTTCGTAAGAATAATATAAAAAGGAATAAAAAGCAACTGAAGCAAAATTATATATATGATATGCTCACATCAGATAAAAAAGGAGTACGTGTGTGATTACGATCACCCGCTACAAGGAATATCCCGTTCCTCAAGACGTGGACGATATTAACGCATTAAACAAGCAACTTTCTCCGAACGCTAAAAAGATAACCTATGACATATTGATGGAATTTCTTTCCCAGACAGGAGCCACGCTTGTCGTCGCGCGAGATACAGATACCGTCTCTCATGTCTCTCTAGGGAAAATCATTGGGAAAGCATGCATACATGTGATCCAACTTGATGATGGAAGTAAAAAGGCAACCGTTGAACAAGTTGTCGTTGATGAAAAATATAGAGGACAGGGCATCGCAGACAAACTAGATGATGAGCTACGAAGGGCTGGAAAAGAGATGGGAGCCAAATTCATTGATCTTACCAGCAACCCCACAAGAGTGGCAGCGAATAAATTTTATGTAAGACGAGAATATGAGAGACGAGATACAAATGTGTACCGCCTCATGCTTTAAAATAACTTACTCACCCGCATGAAATGCGGGTTTTTTGTATAAAACATTATCCACAGCAAGACTTTTTTCAGAAAATATGTATTATAGACGAAAGACTACACTGCCCTTTAACAGCTATGCCAGAGAGGACCGCGATGGCAAAGAAAAACCTCATTAATTGTGTACGAGGTACCGACGCGCCAGGAAAAAAAATCAGAGTGTCAGTTGATGCTGACCTCGACAATACCGATAGCGGTACGATGTTGCGTTCTTTAATTGAACGACCAGAGGGGATATCGGCCCTTGGTGTATATGACGCAATGAGCGCGCGACTCGTAGAAATGGCCAATATTCAGTGCATTTACGCGGGTGGATATTCGGCCGCTGGCGCCGCTTGTCTTCCCGATATGGGCATTCTTACGCTTTCAGAGATGGTGGAGCACATGCGCAAAATCTCAAACGCAGTTAGAACTCCCGTCGTTGCAGACATTGATGATGGATACGGCGGCATACACAATGTGCTGCGCGCGGTTACCGAAATACTTGCACTGCCACAGATTGCAGGAGTACACCTTGAAGATCAGAAATTGCCAAAACGTTGCGGGCATATTGCCGGCAAAGATGTCATTCCCATACAGGAATTTATGCCAAAATTGATGATCGCGCTTAAAACGCGCGACGAGATTGCCCCAAAAAAACTTATCATTGCGAGAACCGATGCATTTTCTGCGGCAGGAGGAAAAAAAGATACGCTGTGGGGTGGAGACATGGCAGAGTCCGTACAACGAGGCGTCACGTATGCTAAAGCGGGTGCTGATGTAGTATGGTGCGAATTTCCGACTCCATCGCTTGAAACTGCTAGGGAATTTTCAGAGAGAATGCGCGCACACACTGCCGTGCCGCTTGGATTCAATATTTCACCATCTTTTTACAATGATGCGTGGGAAAAAAGTGATATCACGGAAAAGGCGCTGAACAAACTCGGATATAAGTTTAGGTTCTCAACATACCCCTTGCTTCAAACCGCAATGTTTTTAGTCTTAGAACTCGCCCACGAGTTTAAAGAAGATCCGATTACCGCTGTGCGTCTGCTGAAAAAATTAGTAACCGGAACCGAAGTTGAACCGGTAAATGACGTTATCGGCGTAAAAAAATATCAAGCGAGGGAACAGGCGTTTGATCCAGCAACAAAAGATAAAATAGAAAAATCAGAAGGATATCGCTAATCTACACACCCCCGCACGGCCGTGCGGGATTTTTTATGCTCTATTCTTGGATTGGTCCGAACGCATTTTTCCGAAAAAATCCAGAATTTGCGGCGAAGCCGCACCGCTGACAATTTTCTCGCTCCTCGAGATCTGGCGAAGCTATGACCAATTTTTTTGGCGGCAAATTCTTTAAAAATTTAATATTAGGGAATAAGGTCAACGAGAATAGTAAAAAACGAGAATATCTAAACATTCTCCTAGTTATAGACAATGATTTTATTGCCCCCTTTCTTTATCGTTCTCAATAGCAAGATCCTTAAGTTTACGGAGCGAGAACTTTTCCGGGTCTAAACCAAGCATGGTAATTTTTTCGCTTATATTCCGTTGAAGGACATCTATGTCTAAACTTCCTTCCGTATCAGAAATAACAGAATCAAACATCCTACTAATTATCAGGCTTTCCTTAAGGGCAGTTTTGATATCTGACGGCTGGCCACTCTTCGACACTCTGACCATAAGCTCTGCCAACTCTTCTTTCATCTGTTCTTCGTACCTATTAAATGCAGCTTCTACCCCACTCTCGGATTGTGGCAATTGTTCAAATTTGTTTGACATATTTTTATAAATTAATGATTAAAA
>CAYZKP010000038.1:0-3125 GCA_964479245.1 uncultured Candidatus Saccharibacteria bacterium
TTCTTTAACCCGTCCTTAGAATTTACGAGAAAGGTAAGCACCCCTTCTTTAAGGGAAACGAAAAGCGTATCAAGCCGCTCTGCGTTGCTCCACACACCTGTAAAAATTCCAGATAATTGTTTCATTGTAAGCTCCCTTACGGCGGTTAGCTTCTCTTACTATGCAACCGCAAAAACATTCTGTAGGTTTCCCTTTGAAATCTATTTTTTGTAACATTATGTAAAAAAATCTTCATGAATGATGAAGATTTAGTTTTTTGTATAAGCACGGCACAAAATAAGAACAGATATTTTTCAAGTCGTGCAGATTTTATTCACTGTATTTGAACACGCGTTGCCAGACAAGACATCAATAACATTTTGAGCAGCACATTCTGCTATGCGACTTCGCGCCTCGACGGTGGCACTTCCAATGTGGGGCGTTAAAATTGTTCTGTTTTTCATCCTTATAAGCGATTGCGCGACACATGGTTCGTATTCAAAAACGTCAAGACACGCTCCAGCAATCACACCATTCTTGAGTGCGTGCACCAAATCATCCTCTTTGACAACGGCACCTCGAGCCATATTTACCAATACTGCACTTCGTTTCATCAAAGTGAATTCGCGGCGTGAAATAAAATGCCGCGTCTCTTGAGAGAGCGGAACCAGAAGCACAACGTAATCAGAAGATGCAAGCACTTCCTTGAAGGAGCAAAACTTTACTGAGGTATTTTTGTATAAAGCGTGTTCGCCGTGTTTTCGCGTATAAACAACGTTCATGCCAAAACCGTTTCCAATACGGACGAGCCTTTGCCCGATATTTCCCAAGCCAACAATACCAAGCGTTTTTCCCCAAAATTCAGTACCAACAAATAAATCAAATGACCATTTTTTAAACTGGCCGCTTCTTATATAGTTGTCCGCGTTTAGTATTTTCCGCGAAAGAGCAAGCATGTGGGCGAAGGCGAGTTCGGCTACGGCATGATCTAACCTCCGCGGCGAATTCGCAACAACGACACCTCGTTTTGAAGCGGCATGAACATCTATGTTCTCAAATCCTGCACCGATCGTTGAGATCACTTTAAGGCGTGAGCCCGCTTCTATAACTTCAGCGTCAACGATATCGTTTGTGGAACAAACTAGAGCATCTTTATCTGTAATGCGAGCAACGAGTTTTTCTTTTGATAATTGTTCCCTCGGGACCTCTACACGAAAACTGCTCCTCAAAAAATCGGCACACCCGTTTGGAATTTTTTGCGAAAAAAGCACTTTCATAAAAATATCCTGTTTTCTTTTTCTATTGAGATAGAACAAATTGTGTTTTATAGAAGTTTCATATAGACCCCTGCACCAAGAAGCGCAGGGTAATCGAAGGAATTCGCTATGCTCGCGCACATGCGCGGTCCCGCTAAAAGCGGGACGCGGTATTAACCTATATTACGTCTTCGCTCGGACGAAGTGAAAGCAAGCTTTCACTTCGCTCCTCGCTAGCCGTAATAAAAAAAGCGGCCCCCTAAAGAGCCGCGCAAAATATAAGCAGTCAATTAAGAACGTACGTTGTTCACTGTGTCCCCAAAAGAAACGCCGACTGATTCCCCTGTTTTTACAAGTTCATTGATTGTTGACTCATCAAGAGGAACCCCTTTTTTAAGACGATTTGATTTTGAAATTTCTTCCTTTTCACCGGGCATTAAAATATTTTCCCGCGCATTTTTTTTCGGAGATGATTTCACCCATTTCTCTAATTTTTTTATTTCTCTTGAAAAATCCGGTTCAGCAACAAAATTTTTTGGATCTATGTAGACTGAAAGCATTCCGCTTATAAGCTTTTCCGCAATAAGATTTTCTTTTCCACTGCAATGACTCCCGACAAGCGCGCCGGCCAAAATATCGCACACAATACTTAGACAGTGTCCCTTATGTCCGCCAAACGGCAAAATCGCTCCAAGCGAACCTGTGTAAAAATCGTTGGGATCTTCCGTGGGATCACCGAGTTCATCAAGTATCGTATGAGAAGGAAGTTTAACTCCCTCATTTTTGGCAACCATGATTTTTCCTTCGGCAATTTTGCTTGTCGCCATGTCAAGAATAAGATGCTTCCCCAGAGGACACGGTATCCCTACGGCAATTGGATTACTTGAAAGACGGCGGTCTGTGCCACCAAACGGAGCCGTAAGCAAAGAAGGACTTTTAACAAAGTGTATGGAAATGAGTCCATCAAGAGCCGCTTGTATGGCGAAATCCCCGATACAGCCCAGATGCCCAGCATTACGAAGTGCGATGACAGAAATTCCTGACTGCCGTGCGATAGAAATACCAAGAGAAACTGCCTCTCCTCCGACAACCTGTCCCAAACCAAAGTTCCCGTCTAAGATAGCGTATGATTCATTTTGAGTAACAATCTTCACATGCTGATTTGCGCAAAGCATTTCTTTGCGCAACCACTCAACATAAGCAGGAACTCGAATAACGCCGTGAGAGTCATGTCCTCTCAGATTTGCTTCAACGAGACGAGACGCAACGCACCGTGCTTCCTTGTTGTCAGATCCAGTCTTGCTAAAAACAGCAAAAACGAAATCCTCAAGTGCTTTATGATTTACAAGACGCATGTTTACGATTCTCCAAATAATACGCGCTCTACTCTGTCTTCAATAACACGAAAAAAGCACGGCAGGTTGTTTTTTGCATACCATGTTACAAAAAAAGAAATAATATAATGTCTCCTGCGTTTGTTTTCGTTCCGCGGGACATACGTACATTTGAATTGATGTGCGATAAAAATGGAAATGTATTATGGTTTTTAAGGGTAATATCAATCTTAATTTTTTTTCTGCGTATTATATCCAATGAATTGTTATCAGCAACAGCGCCCGCAGATTCTTTAATATAATCAACTCCGTCTGTTGCGATTGATGCAACCGCCCATTTCCCAGGAAATGGTTTTTTGGAAAGAAAAGAAAGACATGCGGTTACAAATTCTTGATTTCTGCCGCCCTTCCCATGTCGCCCTCGCAATAAAACGGTTGTCTCTCCGCCGTAGATAAAAAGTGCCGGGCGATGAATTGATCTTCTGTGAAGTTGATGGCATCCAGACTGTGCGATATGTCGGGTTTCGCCTTGCACGTTTGTTATGATAGGTTGGCG
>CAYZKP010000038.1:3135-7059 GCA_964479245.1 uncultured Candidatus Saccharibacteria bacterium
ATATCTATTCCTTCTTTTTTTGCATATGCCGCAATCGAACGGAGCGCTGTTTGATTGTCTCCAACACAGACCTGAAAAACGTGACGAAAATTCCTTTTTCTTTCTTTTTTTCCTATCTGGTCTTTTATATACGAAGAAATAATCGCAGGAACTTTTCGTTTTATGTGCGATTGATTGATAATTCCCCATGCGTCTTTAAATGTTGTTAGATCTTCTGTGCAAGGACCCCCCGCAGTAAGCGCATAATCATTCCCTACGGTATCTGAAAGTACTAAAGAAATAATTTGAGCAGGATAAAAATGATTAGCAAGACCACCGCCCTTCACAAGAGAAATTTTTTTTCGGACAATCCCCAATTTTCGGTTATCAATACCGCTTTGCAGAAAAACATCTGTTAATTTTTTTTTATCTTCAAGCAAAATCCCCGAAACTGGATATGGCATAAGCGCGGAGGCTCCACCAGAAATAAGCGCAATGACGATGTCGTTTTCTCCTATATTAAATTTTTCCTTTAGAGAAAAAATCTTTCGAGCTCCCGAAAAACCTTTTTCTGATGGAATCGGGTGATCGGCCTGGCACACAATAATTTTCTGAGGGTGTGAGAATACGTCATTTGAAACTACGACACCAGCAGTTATTCTTTTCCTTCCTATTATACGCTCAACCTCTTCCGCCATTGCCGCGGATGATTTCCCTGCTCCAATCACAAAAATTCTTTTATTTTTTATGTTAAAGAGCTTACCGCGAACAACAAGCGTGTTATTTTTTAAAGAAAGAACCCTGGGAAGAACACGTGCGGGTGTAACACTTTGAATCCCTTCTTCAGCAAGCGCAAGAATTTTTTTTCTTTCGGGAGAAGTTATCAGTTTTTTAGCATCTGAAAAAAAAGCAGATTTCATTGATTTATCTCAGGCACAAACTTTTTTGCTTTTTTGTAATCACTCGGAGTATTTATGTTGACCCATGTATTCTTTTTTGGGCAGACAATCTGAAAATGAATCTCTCCCGCCAAACGCTCTAGCGGAATTGCAAACCCTCCTTTTTGAGGACCATCAATAAAAATTTTTTCAACTTCCTTGAAATAACGCGTACTCGTTTTCTGCGAAAGTTTATAAAGGCCTGGGGCTATCCCGTGAGTCTCTCGGGAGATTGAGTGCCCTATCTCAACGAGTCGTCCCCCGTCTTCATGAACCACAATTGGGTTTTCCTCATTTCTTGAAACGCCCATAATAAGCCCGTCTTCGTGAGGATCTTTCAGCAATTCTTCCAAGGTACTTTTATGAAAAAGCGTGTCTCCGTTTAAAAAAATCATGCCATCTTTTATGTGGTCTCGCGCGCACCACAATGAATATAGATTGTCAGATTGTAGAGGCGCATCATTCTCCACAAAAGTAATAGGCACATCACGATATTGCTTTCTTAATTTGTTTTTTATTAAATCTCCTTTATACCCAACAACAATAATCACGTGAGAGATTCCGCATGCTACTACCATGTCTAAAATATATTCAATGATTGTTTTTTCTCCAATTGGAAGAAGCGGCTTGGGGATGTCTTTCGTCAACTCTCCCATTCTATTTCCTCTTCCTGCTGCTAAAATAACTGCTTGCATAACATTTATAAGACTTTTTATAAAAGAAAAGTGGCTCTCTGAAATAAAAAAGCGAACATCTGTGTTCGCTTTGCACAATTAAAAATTAATCCATCCTTGAGCCGCCATTTATATTCAAGGTCTGGCCAGTAATGTTTTTTGCCTCTGCAGAGACAAGAAACGCAACCGCATAACCGATATCTTCGGAGGTCTGCGGACGTCCTAACGGAACCCGTGTTTTAATTTGACGATCAAATACTTCTTTCGGCGTTAGCCCTTTTTCACTCTCACGACTAACGCTGAGATGCCCACCAATCTTCTCCCACATTGGTGTCCAAATAAGTCCTGGACAAATGGCATTTACATTGATATTCCATTTCGCAAGCGCAAGCGCGTAGTTTTGCGTCAGGTTAATAACACCAGCTTTCGTCGCGCCATATGCCATGGGAATATGGTCACCAACGCCTTGTCGTGCCGCACCAGAAGCAATATTTACGATCTTACCGTACCGTTGCTCTTTCATGTGCGGAATAACTGCATCAGTAACGCGCGCTAATCCGCGCAAATTTACCTCGTAGTCAAGAGCCCAGTCTTCATCGCTTGATAGTTGCCGACTTTCCCACCCAGAAGCAGCAACAACTCCAGCATTATTTACTAAAATATCTATCTTTCCATAGTGCTTCAACGTCTCTCGAACCATAACTTCTACGGAATCACTATCTGAAACATTAACAACAAGACATAATGTTCCGTAATGGCCATGTTGTCTCATGGCAAGATCAAGATCTTTGAATTTTTCCTTATTTGTTGTCGTTGCGACAACACAAGCGCCTTGACCCGCCAAAACAAGAGAAATACCGAGGCCTAATCCCCCCGTACCACCAGTCACAATAGCAACCTTTTTGTTAAGATCAATCATAATTATTCTCCAAATTTCAGCTATACTCCTTCTAGGCGCTAGATTATCACGTTATACTCCTTTGTCCACATCTCCATATTGAGGAGCGCCCAGATATCTCTACCGCGCGTAGAAGAATCAGCGTCTTCTCTAAACAAGGCTTCGAGCGCTTTTCTATTATACAGAGATGACGAAAGAGAACCGGACTCCAAAAGCGCTTCTTGGGCAAATTTTTTCATCAGACCATCTGTCCAGTTTTGAAGCGGAACGGGAAACCCCATTTTTTTTCTGTTAACAATTTCAGCAGGTAAATATTGTAAACCAATTTTGCGTAAAAGATATTTGGTAATATCGTGAACTTCGCTTATCTGATCAGCATTGAGCGTCCGTGCTTTCTGTTTATCTTTTTCCGATTTCCACCGCAATTTATAGCGAAGTGGAAGAGCTGCCACATATTCAACAAGCCTAAAATCAAGATAGGGCTCTCTCCCTTCAATAGAAGCGGCCATCGTCATGGAGTCAAGCGACTCCATCGTTCCCCGTAGATGCGCTGTTTCAAAAAAACGAAGATATTGATCTGCCGGATGCAGCTCTCTAATTGGTTTAAAAAACGCCTTGAAGTAAGACTCATTAAGCAACTCATGGATATCCGAAAAAATCTCTTGATTAAGAAAATTATTATTTCTCAAAATTCCCGAGTAAGGATATTGGACCAAGAAGTGCTCTGCTGTGTTTTTGAAAGACGTTGTGTGGTACTTACGTTTCAGATTTTCTATAAGTATTTTCCTTTCCTCTTTCGTCAAGCCAGTTATTTCCTCAGGATTTCGCATTCGTTCCATGTCGTAGCCGCTTCGTATGATTCTCCCGTATCCTCCAAAAAGTTCATCCGCGCCGCCACCCGCAAGAACAACCGTGATATCTTTTTTCATCTTTTTTGAGAGAAGGAGCCACGCAACTTCATTGGGAGAAAGGAGCGGGGCATCTTTCGCGCGTATCGTCTCTCCCAACGCCTCTATGTATTCACCGGCCGTAAGAACAAAATCATGGTGATCTGTTTTAAATAAACGCGAGACCGTACGAGCGTATGGAAGTTCGTTGAATTCATTTTCTTCAAACCCTACGGAAAAAGTTTTTATGTTCCTCGCTCCCGCTTCCGCCATAAGCGCGACAATAAGACTGGAATCTAACCCCCCGCTTAGAAAAGCTCCAACAGGCACGTCGCTTCGCAAACGAAGTTTTATTGAATCTTGAAGCAACTCTTTTGTTCTTTGCAAAACTCTCTCTTCGCTCTCGTCCTCTCTAAATTCTGGCAAAGGAATATCCCAGTATCTTTTTATTTGTAAGTCTCCCTTTTCGCTCCATACCGCATAATGAGCGGGTAAAAGAGAAAAAATACCGTCTAAAAGTGTTTCTTCGCCCAAAACATATCTGTAGT
>CAYZKP010000039.1:0-6895 GCA_964479245.1 uncultured Candidatus Saccharibacteria bacterium
GAATCCACATATCAATGCGGTCAATGATGGGGCCGGATATTTTTCTGTGATATTTCATAAGTTGTGTTGGCGTGCAGAGGCATTCTTTAATTTTGTCTCCATAATATCCGCACGGACACGGATTAAATGCAGCGATTAAAATAAATCTCGCTGGGAACTGCTCGGTTCCTTTTGCCCGCGCGATTGAGATGACCCCCTCTTCAAGCGGCTCGCGCAATGATTCAATCACGCGTCGATCAAATTCAGGAAATTCATCAAGAAATAAAACTCCGCGATGAGAGAGCGTAATTTCTCCCGGTTTTGGAAATGTGCCGCCGCCAACAACCGAAACATACGAAGAGGTGTGATGCGGGGCACGGAATGGCGGAATACTGACAAGTTCTCCGTTTGTTTTACCAACAGTTGAATAAATGCCGGTTACTTCAAGGGCGTCGTCTAGTGTAAGAGGCGGCAAAATCCCTGCAAGGGATTTTGCTAAAAGCGTTTTTCCAGTTCCCGGCGGGCCAAAAAACGTCACATTGTGCCCTCCTGCAGCTGCGATTTCAAGCCCACGTTTTGCGCCCTCCTGCCCCTTAATATCAGAAAAATCAATTATATCTTCAGAATTATTCTGTAGTGTTTGAGAAAAATCTCTTTTTTCAGATCTTGTAATTTTTTCTCCCGAGATTTTTGCCTTTCTCGGAGCTTCTGCGTCAAATTTTTTTGTGTTTATATGAGAAACAACCTCCGAAAGATTTTTCGCTCCATAAATTGCGATACCGTGAACATATGAAGCCTCGCGGGCATTTTCTACAGGAAGGTAGACCTCTTCAAATCCCGCTTCTTTTGCTTTTTTAACAAGAAGAAGTGCTCCCTTAATTCCCCGCAATTCTCCGCCGAGTGACAATTCTCCCAAGAATAGTTTTTTCTCGGGATTAAACTCTATATCTTTTTTGGCGAGGAGATATCCAAGCGCGATTGAAAGGTCAAAAATGGGCCCTTCTTTTTTAAGGTCAGCGGGGGCAAGGGAGACAACCACTTTTTCCTGCCCGTTCCCCTTTGGAGACTTAAATCCAACACTTTTTATAGCGGAGCTAACTCTATCTTTTGATTCCTCAATTGCCTTATCAGGAAGTCCCACGATTGAAAATGTGTGAAAGCCACGGAACAAATCAACCTCAACAGAAATGATATGGGGTGTGAGTCCAATTGCTTGCGCAGAATAAAGAGTTCGCATTGCGCTTCAGTCTAAAGAAAAAAACCCTATTTTGCAATAGGGCGCTCTACACTAAAATTTTAATTTGGCATTCGAGATACTCGCATCTCCATAGCCATGCAAAATCTCTCACCGTTTCTGAAAGTTTTTTAGCAAGAGGAATATAGTGTTTTTTTGTTTCCGTTATATATCTTTTTTGCGCAGTTTCGTCACACTTGCTGGGTAGTGTGCGTAAATTATGAAGGCGGTCAGCTAGCTTCACGAGAATTACTATCCACTCTCCGCACTCGATGCAGTCATTAAGACGTTTATAGTAATCAATACCCTGTTCCTTGCTTAAAATTTTTACCCAACGAGCAACGTCTTCTCCAAAATTAATCCCGATTCTCTCCTCATCAAGCAGAAACGAGTCTTCTAGAATGTCATGTAGGAGTGCAGTAACAATGAGTTTCCAATTGCTTGAAAGCTTAAGTTCGTTAATTAGTATTTCCGCAACTGCCTTAGGATGTTCAAAATATCGCTCTCCTCCGTCTCGTTTTTGCCCACGGTGTCCATATTTTGAAAATGCATACGCAGCAGAGACATACCGAAGTTCCTCCGATGAAAGTTTTAGTTTAGATAAAAATTTTTCACGATTTGTCATTTTTTCGTTTCCCCCTGAATCGGGGTTTGTAACTGTGAAATTATAGACTCATCCATAAACAAGTGATCCAAATAAATCCTTGACCCCGAATAAATCCTTTCCTCATCTTCAGGGGAAATCTCTATAACCTTTATATGATGATCCTCGTCAGTAATTTGAATTTTTTGAACTTGGATTTCCTGTGTAATGCGAGCGAGGAACTGAAGCTTCCAACGATATCGAGTTCTTAAGTAAGCGAGTATAACGTTTAATGCGGTATCGTCATTTGGGGCCTCAAAAACATACCCGGGTGTATCTACGACGGTACATTCGACATGGCGTATGAACGCAATATATTTTTTCATCATTTCCTCCGTGTTTTATGTGGCGGACTATAAAAGAGAATTAAGATCAAACTCCTTAAAGTGTGCCTTTTCTAAAGCATCTACGGGGATATCTACAATAGGCACATTTCCTCCATAAATGTTTGTTGCTGAAAGCTGCCTTCCTTCGAGCGGAATTTTGCGGACAATTTTTCCATCCTTTATTTCGGAGAGATATGTTATAGAGTATTTCTCGTCGCGACCTCTTATTTTTTGAGCATGAGCGAGCGCTAATACAATGGCAGCATCATCGTCTGGAGCAGAGAAAATAAACAATTCATCATATTTGTACCAGCCGTCATGCCAACCGCCGTCATTTTTGAAAAACTTTACAATATATTGCGTGAATTCTCCCATCCCAGTCTGCATTATAGATTTTTGAGGATATACAATGTTTTTCGAGGAACTATCGAGGCGCTCGCTCGGAACAGCAAGTTGCCTGGCAGACCAGTGTTCATAACCGTTAATGTGGAATTTTTGATTTTCTTCGGGATATTTGCCATAGCTTTGCAAAAATATTCCGCACTCACTCTTTGCAACAATTTCATATGCTTTTTTATCAATAAAACAGAGATAAACATTCCCATTTGGTGATAAATATCTATCTGGCGCCCATGCTGGCATGTGAGAATGATACTGCTGTACAAATTTCGCTCTGTCTTGTTCTGTACGATGTAAGGAGCATCCATCTGACAACGTTTCCTCGCCGCGTTCATGTAATTCCCACCTCTGACACACGACTTTGCACATATTGCGCACCTTTTCCATGCTCTTTCTCCTGACCTTTCAAGGAGCAAGATTACTCCACCCTCAATATACTCGCGATATTTTATTTTGTCTTGATTTTTTACAGCTTTTGTACTAATATGCTTATAAAATATAAAAAACATTGTAAAACAAACCTATTTTTAATAAAAAAGTTGTACTAATTTAATACACAATATGGAAAATAAAGAGATTTTAACAAAACTTGGCTTAAGCGAAACGGAAAGCGCTATCTATACGAGTTTACTAGAACATGGGCCGAGTACAGTATCGGCGATTTCAAAATACACCGGAATTCATCGTCCTCGGATCTACAGCACGCTTCCTTCTCTTGTCAGCAAGGGGCTTATTTCATTTGTCCCAAGGGGAAAACAAAAGCACTATGTTGCAGAATCTCCAGAAAAATTGAAAACGCTTGTGGATGACATTATACATAATTTTAAAAATCAGCTTACAGATCTTGAAGTACTATATACTGCAAAAGAAAAACGTCCGGTAGTTAAATTTTTATCAGGCAGAAAGGGAATCGTGTTTGTATACGAAGACCTTCTCTCAACTCTTAAAAAGGGGGATGTCTTTTATCGCTACAGTTCTTCAAAAAATGACCGAAAAGAAGATTGGTATGTGCCTAAAAATTACAGAGAACGGCGTGATCAAAAGAAAATTGAACGATTTGTTATAACAAACGAACGGACCAAGGGAAAGAAAAAGCCTCGTTTAGAGCGGTATATAAAAGTCGTTCCGAGAGGCTATGATTTGTGGGAGTACAATATCACACAACTTATATATGGAGATAAAGTTGCGTTTGTAGATTACAACACTGAAACAGCCGTCATTGTTGAAAATTCTATCATTGCAGAATTTCAAAGAAAAATATTTAAGTTATTGTTTAGCAAATTATAAAACAAAAAGCAGAGAAACCTCTCTGCTTTTTCATCATTATTTTACAATCGTTAATCTATTTTCCCACGCATGAATCGCGATATGGCGAATCTGCACAGGGGTAATGTCTGGATGCGCGCTCAATACCTTGAAAGTACGGCCGGTATTTAGTTCTATGTCTGATATTTTCATACCCGTGTGAATGCCGAGATATTGTTCGGGCGAAAAACAGCGAAACAATGTGAGCACCATCTCTTCTTTTGTGCAAAGGCTTAAATCTCTTTTTTGTACCCACAGTTTCATAAAGCGCTCTGCATATACGAGGTACTCATCACAAGGAGCGCCTAGAGATTTAAGTTCAAAGGGATCTACCGAATCAAGCGCGTTTAGAATGCTTTTCCCAACATGACCATGCTTTTTAAAAAATCTTGCCACGCGTTCTTTTGAGCTTGGACGCCTTTTCCTTGATTTGGACATTTCTAATCTGACCTCGTTCTGTGTTCAAGTCCATAAAAATTCTACACTACCTTAATAAACTTGTCAAATTAAAATCACCCTGACTAGTGGGGTGATTTTATATTCGTTCATTCAAATGTTTTTTACAAGTGGAGGCGGCAGGATTTGCGCGAAGGCGGTCTTCTTCTATTTGTTCTCCGGAAATTTCGCATACCCCGTATGTGTTTTCTGTAATTTTTTGAAGCGCGCGATTAACATCAACCAGTCTGTTTTCTAATTCTCCTTCAATGCCGCTTCTCCCCTCCATGTCTTCATAACGGTCTGCTTGCACGTTTCGATCGGGGTTCTGCTCGGTCTCCCCCGTCTCTGGTGTTGCCTCCCAATCTCCTGGCACATCGGGATTTTTTCTCCCAAGAGTTTTAAGCTCACTTTCAAGGAGCTTTTTTTCTTCTTCTAGTTTTTGTTTAAAATATGTTGTATCTAATGTCATATGTTTGAGTATTTAGTATAACGTATCTTATATTAGGTATCAAATATGTTAACGAGTAAGAGGACGGGGTGTTTGTACGCGAGTTACTATTTCAGCAAACGTGTCTGCGTTTGTGGCGATTACGATTGTTTCTCGGTCAATAAATGAATATAAGAGTATCGCCTCTCCTTGCGCGTTTCTCACAAAACGAACATCAATATTTTTTATAACCGCGTCTTCAAACCTGTTTTGTTGGTCGATCGGGTTTAACAGAAACAGCGGCGCAAGGTCGTGCGCCATAAATTTTTCCCAGTTAAGCATCCCTACAAACGCGCCGTCATAAAACCTGTTGGTCATAATCAAAAACGGAGCAATTGTTTTCAGAGAATGGAAACCGAAGAAAAATTCCGGGTTAAGCGTTCGCAGAAGCTGTTCCGGAGCATCATTAGGCATTCCTCTTAAAAGTTCGCTTGTGTTTATCGTGGTCTCTGCTGTCCCCGCCTCTGTTGGCACCGTTTTAGTGAAGACAACCCGCAATATATTGCCAAGCGGGATGCGCGCGCCGCCCTTGATAACGTCTGAAGCTCTCCGTATCTCGTTCTCGTTTATTTGAGGAAGTGATACCCGTGTATCAAGTTCATTGAAAATAGGATTGTATGAGGGCGTTAGTGCGGTGGGTTGTTGTGTTTCTTCTCCACCGATGAATAACAAGGAAAGAAGAGCAAGGGCGATAGCGGCAAGAAACACCCCCCCCGTAATAAAAAGCATCTTTCGTGTGAAGAATTTTTTTTCTTCTGCCTCTTCCCTAAACCCTCCTTCTTTTATTCTTTCTTCTTGTTTTCTTTTTTCTGCGACAACCATCCTGGCAAGGGATTGCCGCTCGGATTTTATTGATTCTGCGACATCACTTTTATATGTGCGCAAACGTCGAAGTGGCACTGTCGGCTCTGGAAAAGAGGAGGGAGGAATATTTGTTTCTCCGTTCATTGCTCTAATTATAACACATCTCGTCGAGCGCTAGCTCAACGGAATGTGTTCGGACAAGGACCCTTTTGAATTAACGTTCTCTTTTAAAGAACGTGCGGTGAGGATTTTCGCTCCCTTCTTTTCTTTTGCTATTGAAAAAATTTGGATCCCTTCGTTTTACTGAAAGACTGATTTTCTCCGCTTGTACGTCAACTTCTTTTACAACGACTGGCACAGTATCCCCTTCTTTTAAGAGGTCGCTGACGCGCTCAACTCTCCATGGAGCAAGTTCTGAAATGTGCAAAAGTCCTTCCGCGTATGGACTAATTTTTACGAACGCGCCGAAGTCAACAATTTTTACCACTTCTCCTTCGACTTGATCTCCCGGTTTCCATTCGCGAATAATTTCTGCAACTTTCGCGCGCGCATTTTCTGCCGCTCCATTTTTACCCGTGATAAACACGGTGCCGTCTTCTTCAATATCAATTTCTGCTCCGGTTTCCTCAATAATTTTATTAATCACTTTCCCGCCGGGGCCGATAATCATGCCGATTTTGTCTACAGGAGATTTGAGTATAAGAATTTTTGGAGCTGATGGCGCGATGTCAGAACGTGGCGCGGATATTTCTTTTTGAATAACTTCTAAAATTTGTAGTCGCGCCTCCTTTGCCGCGTTAAAAGCTTCCATGAGAATTTTTGTTGGAATACCGCCGACTTTCACATCCATTTGCACCGCAGTAATGCCATCTTTCGTGCCGGCAACCTTGAAATCCATATCCCCATGTTCATCCTCTGGCCCTTGAATATCGGTTAATATTTTATATTTCTTTTCATCTTCCATCATAAGCCCGATTGCAATACCGGCAACCGGTTTTGGTATAGGAACTCCCGCATCCATAAGGGCAACTGTTCCCGCACAGACAGATGCCATTGACGTTGACCCGTTCGAAGACATTACTTCAGAAACAATTCGAATCGTGTAAGGAAATGTTTCTTTTGGAGGAATGACGGGAATAAGTGCTTTTTCAGCAAGTGCGCCGTGACCAATCATGCGGCGGTTTGTGCCCCCCATTCTTCCGGTTTCTCCACTTGAAAATGGAGGAAAATTGTAATGGTGCATAAATCGCTTTTTTCCAGTTATCTCCATTCCGTCAAGA
>CAYZKP010000040.1:0-6756 GCA_964479245.1 uncultured Candidatus Saccharibacteria bacterium
AAGCCCTTCGACAAGCTCAGGGCGACCACAATGCTTGCATTGTGGTCGAAGGAGAAATTGGCTTTATCGGCACATCTTCAAAACTGCTTGATGACATACCAAAAGGAGCAAGCGTAGCAAAAGATACGCTTACGAAACCTGAAGAGCTTAGGCAATTTGTAGAAGAAACCGGTGTTGATCTTGTTGCGCCTGCCGTAGGGAATCTTCACGGAATGCTGAAGGGCGGAAAAAATCCTGCGCTTGATATAGGACGCATTAAAGAGTTGCGTGAAGCGGCAGGCGTGCCGCTTGTGCTTCATGGCGGTTCAGGGATAACTGATGATGATTTTAAGAAAGCTATACAGGCGGGTGTCTCAATAATTCATATAAATACTGAAATACGAGTCGCATATAAAAAAGCTCTTCAGTTGTCGTTACAAGAAAGCGAAGACGAAGTTGCTCCATATAAATTATTGAAACCAGTGCGCGATGCGGTAGAGAAAGTTGTGGAACAAAAGCTTAAATTATTTAATAATTTGTAAAAAATGAATATTTTTATTACACGGAAAATTCCTGACGCGGGCATTAAAAAATTAGAAGATGCCGGACATACTGTTGTTGTAAGTGAGAAGGATGGTGTGCTTACGAAAGAAGAATTAATAACAGAGCTCAAAAAAAAGGAATACGACGCGGTGCTTTGTCTTTTAACTGACAAAATTGACGGAGATATATTTGACGCGGCGCCGAAGGCAAAAATATTCGCTAATTATGCTGTCGGATTTGACAATGTAGATGTCGCAGAAGCGAAAAAGCGGGGGATTGTTGTTTCAAACACGCCTGATGTTCTCACCAATACCGTTGCTGAGCACACGTTTGCGCTTATGCTCGCGATTGCGCACCGCGTCACTGAAGCAGACCGATTTATGCGCGCGGGGAAATATACCGGATGGGAACCACTTCTTCTTTTAGGAACTGATGTATCAGGCAAGATACTCGGACTTTTGGGAGCGGGAAGAATCGGAACGCGGGTTGCATACCATGCCGCTAAAAGTTTTGATATGAAAGTTATTTATTATGATGTGAAGCGAAATGAACATATTGAAAAAGAAATTGGAGCAGAATTTCGCGCGAGCGTTGACGAAGTTTTGAAAGAAGCGGACTTTATAAGCATCCATGTGCCGCTACTGGAGTCCACTCGACATTTAATAAACAAAGAACGCCTCGCTTTTATGAAAAAAACTGCATACCTCGTGAATACCTCTCGCGGGCCAGTTATTGATGAGGCGGCGCTTGTAGACGCGCTCAAGAGGAGCGTTATAAAGGGCGCGGGGCTTGATGTGTTTGAAAACGAACCAAAAACTGCCCCCGGACTTACAGAACTTGAAAATGTTGTTCTCACACCGCATCTTGCTTCAGCGACAGAAGAGACCCGCGCCAAAATGGCGGAAGTTGCGGCGGATAATATCATCGCCGCTCTTACGGGGCAAGAGGTTCCTAGTGCAATCAATCGTGTTTGACCTTGACCCCGTAGTGAAAATGCGCGTCGCGCAACGGTGCAGTCCCACTAAGGGTGGGACAACGCGCATTTCTATATCTCTTGCTTTTTTAAATAAAATACATACTATATAACGATAATGCAAAAATTGGTTGCTGAAAAAAGAGACCTTAAAACTAAGGCACAAAACGTAAGACTAACGGGGAAAATTCCGGCTGTTTTTTATGGCCGTAAAACAAAATCAACTCCGGTTTCTGTTTCAAGCCCAGATTTTCTAAAAGTATGGAAAGAAGCGGGTGAATCCGCGATCGTCAATCTTTCTTACGAAGGAAAAGATTTAAATGTTCTTATTTATGACGTTGCGTTTGACCCTGTGCGTGATGTTCCTATTCATGCAGATTTTTATGTTGTTGAGGCAGATAGGGCAGTTGAAGTTCCCGTTCAACTTGAATTTACAGGAGAAGCGCCAGTTCAAAAAGAAGAAGGCGTGTCTGTCGTTAAAGCGCTTCATGAAATTAAAATTAAAGGACTTCCAAAAGATTTGCCTCAATCCCTTACCGTTGATTTATCGGGACTTACTACAATTGAAAGTCAGATATTTGTTAAAGATATTTCTTTGCCACAAGGTATTACGCTCGTAACCGGCGCTGACGAAGTTGTTGCCGCGGTATCTGTCGCAAAACCAGAGGAAGAAACACCCGCTGAAGAATTTGATGCTACAAAAATTGAAGTTGAGAAGAAAGGAAAAGAAGAAGTTGAAGGAGAAGAAGAAACTAAGGGAGAAGCGACATCTCCAAAACCTAAGAAAGAAGAGGGGAAGGAGAAATCAAAAGAAAAATCTTAATTGAAATGAAGAACCGCCGAGCTTAACTCGGCGGTTCTCGCAAAAGCGGAAATACGTTATAATACTTAGCAACGATGGGAATACGTTGTATTTGGTTATCCTTTTTTTTATTTTTTGTGCTTTCTTTAAGCGTAAGTCATTTTGTATTTGCGCAGGCACTTCAACAAGGTTCAGGGCAGGCGACGAGTGAGGACGTGCGTGCGCGTCGGGCGATACTTGAAGAAGATCTTGCCGAGCTTGAGAGAAAAATAGAAGGGCAACAAACGATATTGCAAGAAAAACAGCGCGAAAGTGTTTCACTTGAACGGGATATTGCTATTTTTGACGCAAAGATAGAATCTGCCGCACTGTCCATTAAAGCGCGCGATCTTTCAATAAAAAAATTGGGAGCAGAAATCGGGACAAAGACAGAGGTTATTGGCAGCTTATCCGCAAAACTTGAGCGTGAGAAACAGTCGCTCGGGCAATTATTGCGTAAGACGCGCGAAATTGACACGTTTTCACTTGCTGAAGTAGTGCTCGCAAATAAAAACATTTCCGATTTTTTTGCAGATATTAATTCGTTCACGGCGATTCAAGCGGCTCTCCAGGATTCTTTTGTAGAAATTAACGCCACCAAAGATAAAACACAGGAGGAAAAGATAGTGCTTGAAGACAAACGGCAAGAGGAACAGGAGTTACGTAAAATTCAAGAGTTGCAAAAACGAAGAATTGCAGAGGACAAAGATAAAAAGAATGACATTTTAAAAATTTCAAAAGGGCAAGAAGCAATTTATCAAAATATCATTGCGGGCATAGAGAAAGACGCGGCAAAAATTAGAACCGAGCTTTTCATCTTGCAGGGTACGGATGCCATTCCATTTGAAAAGGCGCTTGAGCTTGCAAATACCGCGTCACAAAAAACAGGTGTCCGCCCCGCGCTTATTTTGGGTGTTATCGCTGAAGAGTCAAATTTAGGCCAGAATGTCGGAACGGGTAATTGGAAAGCCGACATGCACCCAACGAGGGATAGGCCTATCTTTGAAGAAATTACGAGGAAGCTCGGATTAAATCCTGACGCTATGCCGGTTTCCAAAAAGCCGTGGTATGGATGGGGGGGCGCAATGGGCCCGGCGCAGTTCATACCTTCAACGTGGGTGCTCTATGAAGAGAAAATCGCGAAGCTCACGGGGCATAATCCTCCTAATCCGTGGGATCCATATGACGCGTTTGTTGCCGCGGGATTACTTATGAAAGAAAACGGAGCCGCGAAGGGCACCTATGAGGCGGAACGGCTTGCGGCGCTCCGCTACTTTGCCGGCTGGAAAAACGCGACCAAAAAAGCGTACGCGTTTTATGGCGATGATGTGATGGAACTTGCCGGGAAATATCAGCAACAGATTGATATCTTGCAACGAAATTAATTAGAGTGTAGAGTGTGGAAAGTAGAATGTAGACGTTGTATGATTGAACTTTAATTTCCACCTTCCACTTTCTACCAACTAAATACTATGAAAGATAAAATACATCCACAATATTATCCTGAGGCAAAAGTAACCTGCGCATGCGGGAGTACTTTTACTGTTGGCTCGACCAAAGAGAAAATTACAGTAGAAATTTGTAGCGCATGTCATCCACTCTATACTGGAGAAGAGAAAATTTTAGACACCGCCGGGCGCGTTGAACGGTTTAAAGCTCGTTCCGCTGCCGCTTCAGCTTTCGCTAAAGCAAAGGCGGACAAGCGCGCAAAAGCACAGCAACAGAAAGCAGTTGCTCCGAAAAAGAAAAATAAGAAGGAATAATATTTTAGGCATGATTATCATAGCGAAATTACTTATTGTCGCGCTTTTGTTTTTGCTGTCGGCATATCTTGTGCCCGGCATTACCGTGCTTAACTTTTATACCGCACTCCTTCTTGCATTGTTCTGGGGGGTCATGAGCCTTATTGTTCGTCCGATACTGTTGCTGCTCACACTTCCAGTGACAATTATCACGTTTGGACTTTTTACATTTATATTGAACGCTCTTTTGTTTTGGTTTTTAAGCACCTTTATCAAGGGATTTGAAGTAGAGGGTTTTGTCAGCGCACTTCTCGGCGCCCTTGTTGTCTCTTTAGGGTCGTCAATAGGGAATCGAGTTCTCTTATACTTAAAAGATTAAAATCATCCGCTGGTTTTCGTCAGTAAACCAGACTTTTACACTATGGGCGAGGTTATATTCATTGTGTCGGTGTTTGCCATATTTGTATTTATCGTGGCAACTCAGGTATATTTCTAGTAGTAGCCGGTAGCAGGCAGTACATTATGTGTGGAATTTTTGGATACACAGGCGGCGACCAAAAGTCAGCGCTTAAGGCGTTGCGCGGACTCAAAGACCTTGAGTATCGCGGTTATGATAGTTGGGGAATCGCGGTAAAGACAGACGAGAATATTTTTATACGGAAAGCTATTGGTAAAATATCACATGTTCCTGAAACGGAATTTGAAAATATGGTGGGCTCTATTGCGCTTGGCCACACTCGGTGGGCAACTCACGGCGGAGTATCTGTCACAAATGCCCATCCGCATATAAGCAGAGACGGCTCGATTGCGGTGGTGCACAACGGAATCATTGAAAACCACGATGCGTTACGGGAAGAGATAAAAAATCAGCTTGGAACAGGTGTTTTTCGCTCCGAAACTGATACTGAGGTGATACCGCTGCTGATTGAAGTGCGCATCTCTCAAGGACTTTCTTTTGAGCAGGCGTTTGTTGAAGCGGCACGGAAACTTAGGGGACGATTTGCGTTTGCAGCTGTGCATAAAGATGAACCGTTTATTCTTGCTGTACGCAATGGCTCTCCGCTTGTTGTTGGTGTCGGCGAAGGAGAATATTTTATCGCGTCAGATATGCCGGCGTTTCTTGATTACACAAACAAAGTTCATGTTTTTAACAACGGTGAATATGCAAAAATTTCTGAACGTGGAGTGGAGTTTTTTGAGATGCGTACAAAAGAGCCGGTGCATAAGACGCTCGAAACCGTTATGTGGAAAAAAGAATCCGCAAGCAAGGGCGGGCATCCGCATTTTATGCTCAAAGAAATTCTTGAGGAGCGGGATTTGATTGAAGAGACTGTGACACTTGGTTTGTCCGATGTTCTCAAGGTGGTTCCAACCTTACAGAAAGCGCACAAGATATTTTTTACTGCAATGGGTACCGCGTATCACATGGGTATGGTTGGAGAATACATCTTTTCTCGCGTCGCTCACAAAATGGTTCACGTTATCTCTGCGGCTGAATTTGATAAAGCATTACCGTTTGTGGACGAGCAGAGCGTTGTGTGCGGTATCAGCCAAAGTGGGGAGACAGCTGATCTCTTAGAGGCATTTGAAAAGGCAAAAGCAAGAGGTGCCACGATCATCTCAATCATAAATGTGCGTGGTTCTTCCGTTGAGCGAGAATCCTTACTTTCTGTTCCCGTAAATGCGGGACCGGAGCGGGCCGTTGCTTCAACAAAGGCGGCGACAGCACAAATCAGTATCTTGACATTGCTTGCATACGCGCTTGTCGGGAAAGAAGTCGAAGGAAAAGAAAAACTGTTACACATCCATGCCGAAATGAAACGGTGGTTACATGAAGGCTTATTGAGACACATTGAGATGATTGCTCAACTTATAAAAAGCAGTAAAGATTTATATGTCATTGGGAAATCGCTCAATTATCCGATTGCACTTGAAGCCGCATTAAAGATAAAAGAAGTTTCATATATTCACGCGGAAGGATTTGCAGCAGGGGAATTGAAACACGGCACAATTGCGCTTATTGAAAAAGGAACTCCGTGTCTTGTATTTGTTTCTAACGATGAGTTTAAAGATGACGTGTTAAGCGCGGCGCATGAGCTTGAAGCACGTGGAGCGCTTATTATCGGTGTTGCCCCGCAAAATTCACCGCTTTTTGCTCACTTTATTAACACCCCTGATATGGGTGATGAAACGTCGTTTGCGCACATGATATCCTCTCAAATTCTTGCATATTATCTCGCAGTTCTTCGAGGCAACGACCCAGACAAACCCAGGAACCTCGCAAAGAGCGTTACCGTTAAATAGCGCGCATCGTAATGAAGCGCGCTTTTTCTTTATTGTATACTGCCGTATAATTGTTTTTATGAAATACATTCCTACAATCGGGCTTGAGATTCACGCTGAATTGAGCACTAATTCAAAGCTGTTCTGCGGCTGCCCAACCAAGGGCAGCGAAGAACCCAACACAAGGGCATGCGAAATCTGCCTTGGAATGCCCGGAAGCAAGCCTGTGCTTAATAAAAAGGCAGTTGAGCACGCGCTCAAGTTATGCCTTGCATTGGAATGCGATGTATCAAAAGAAATTGCATTGTCGAGGAAATCATATTTCTATCCTGACATGGCCAAGAATTACCAAATCTCCCAATATGAAATTCCGCTGGGAAAAAACGGGAAGTTAA
>CAYZKP010000041.1:0-3377 GCA_964479245.1 uncultured Candidatus Saccharibacteria bacterium
AATGGTCACGCTGTTGTGAGCGTACTTGTTGTGTACTTCTGCCTCTGCTTTTTCAAGCCCATGAATATAGCATACGCTTGTGCAAGTAGGTGTCGCAAAAGGACAGTCTTTAATTTGTACAAGTGAAAAAGCATTCGGAGCCGGTTCCTCAAATGAACCATTATCAAGAGTAATTTTCCCATTTCCGTCAAACCAAAAAGCAAATTCCGCATCATCGGGCATTTTTACTTTCAATTCATGAAGCGCGAATTCTGTCTTCATTTGTTTTTTATCACATCCTATCTTTTTTTATAGTAACAAGCTCAATAATTAAAAAACCTTGACAGTTAGTCAAGGCGTTGTTTTGGTTATACTTTTTTCTCTCAATAGTGCTTGTTGCGCGGCGAGGCGCATAACCACATGCAGGAAACTCTTCTTTGCATCAGAGATAAGCTCGCTTTCATTTGCGATAATAATTTTTTTGCTCATACCAAGTATTTCAACGAGCATAAATACGCCACCCATATCAAATTTAGAACCCCCGCTTGTTTCGTTATACCAAATGTGAACCTCGTCCGCGTCTACGATTGCTTGAAAATTTGTCTTGCAAATTTCATACCCGCCAGTTGAGTCGTTCTGTTTCGTGTCCCTCATCGGCCAATGAACATTGCATCCTTTCTGTTCCAAACTTTCTACATATTTTCTGATTTTTTCCTGCTCCTCTTTAACTATTCTCGTCACGGGACAGATAAGAAAAATTTTCATTTATTGCAACCTCAGTTACTACGCAGATATTTCTGGTTACAGAGTAATAAAAATAATACCAAAACGCAACATTATACTGCCAAAAGAAAAACCCGAGAAGCCATTCTCAGGTTTGTTGTTTCCTTAAATAGGCATACAGCCAATCTGTTTCAAAAGGTCATTTATAAAATCTTCGTTATTATAATCATCTTCTCGCGTCGGCTTACCGCAGAAACCTGCCTCTACCTCAACAATATGTTTATTGTGTGAACGAATTCTTGCAACACCAACACCGAAATCGGTAGTTTTAATTTTTCCGTCTTCAAAGTGAGTGTGCGTACAAATAGTTGGGCACTGAAGCGCAAGCCGCTGACCCTGCGCAACGTTCTTTTTGGGATCCTCGTCGTCTGGATTAAAATGTTCTACGCGGACTGCTACATGCCAGTTTGCGGGAATAACCACATTCGCGCGACGCCACTTTTCAAGTGCTCGTTCGGCGGAAATACTTGCGGTTTCTGTTCGAGCAGTTCCTGGGTGCGCTGCCTTATAGGCAAGTCCTGTAATTGGAGAAACGTAGTGAATCTTGTTTGTCATATCATCTTTAAATATCCGTGATTTCACAAGTTCGTGCAGATCTATAGGCGGCAAATGTTCTCCTGCTGTCGTTTTAATTGTTGCGACGACGTAATCAATGAGACAGTGCTCAAACACCTCAAGCGGCGTTGTGCCTGCTCGTTTCTGCCAATCGTCATGGTTACCTGGTACCCACAAGAAATCAAGCAAGCATTCGTTAATGGTTTTTTGTATTTTTTCGCTTGAAAGAGCGTCTTTTTCATCACTTTTTCTCTTGTCAGCAAAACGTTTTTTGAATACTCGGCTAATGACCTCACCGATAAGATGGGCAGCAAGACGTTCTTGTTGCGTATTGTTAATACCGGCAACGATTTCACCTCGCTCAAGAAGTCCGTGATACAGACCTTGAGTTAGATCTCCTGCCGCGACAAAAAGATTTGCCCTTCGCTTAAGAATAATTTTGGGAACTTCATTAACAAAGAATTCATAATCAGAATACACCGCTCCTGCATGTAGGCACCCGAAACCAACAACGCTGTCCTCTTTGCAATATGTAGCAAGGTCAGGATTTGGATATGAAATTTGCCGAGAGAGTACCTCGGGAGAAAAGTCATATAAATCAGAACCCTCGTCAAATACAACACAAGATTTTTTCGTAAGATCATCTAATTCCGTTTTAATTCTATCGCGTGTGTGCCCCTCTCGCGCAGCTTTTAGTTGATACTCGACGATTCCAACTCGCACGGCACTTTTTACGAGGAGTTCAAAAATTTTATCTTGCAATTTTGTCAGATCTGCAGGTTTTTTCACAAATTCTCGTTCGCAGGAAAGAAGACCCTTAAACGAACGATTTGTAATCGTATGTTCCCCTGTGCTTTCAAATTGGATAAAACTAATACCGACCTGATTTTCAGCAGAATGTGTTTCCGTAATATTATGAAGCACGGGAATCATTGCCCACGCGCGCCGTGATTCGCCCATGGGGCGATCAACGCTTCCGCCGAGACACCCAACCACATTGATGTCAGGGAGTTTTTTAGGAGAACGTTTTTCTATATCTTGAATAAGTCGTTGTGCTGAGGTGGTGTAGTAGCGGGAGCGCCACACGGCCTTAACTGGTACGACGGGAAGAACTGTTTTGTCTGCGTATTTAACAGGAAGCGGATGTTCAACGTCGGTTCCATGACCCCAAAACACAATATCCTCGCTTCTAATTTCAGAAAGATGCTTAGCAATCATTTTTCCTACTACGCCGTCGTATGCAGGACTCGTAATAATATATATTCTTGCAAGTTTGCCATTTGGCTTTCTAATGTGTGGAATATCTGCCGCTAGTTGAACGGCTTTTTGGTGACAAAAAGCTAACCTTTCTTCTGCAAGTTCATGTTCTTTTTCTTCTTTGGGTACGGCCTTCCACCAATCGCTTTTTTTTATTAATTTAACATACTCGATCAGTTCTGAATCAATGACTCGTTTGTCTACAAGGCCTCCAACAAGAATAATAAAGTGCGTTCCTTTTTGCTGACACACTTGTCCTGCAAGACGCACTAATCCTTTTCGATACCCATTTCCGCCAAAATCAATACGTGACCATAAGCCCACGCAGGCACCTTCTTGGGCGCCAGATTCAACTGCGCCACTTTTAATCTCGAGTTTATTTTCTGAAATTGTTACACCGACATTCAACTGTCCTTTTCGCTTTTTTCGATGCTGCTCTAGTATACATCCTTCGCTGGCTTTTTGATTTTTTGTAGCACCAGCTTGTGTATTATGTAAACCCCAAGCCCCTAGCCTACAATCACGGGCCTTCATTCTGATTGCATTGATGGTGAGGTGTGGGCCGAGAAGTTTGTTCATTTCATCAAGCATTTTTTTGAGCAGAGCCATTGAATCGTTTTGTGATTTCGGAGTTCGGGATTCTTCCCAGTATTTCTTCATAAGCGCAAGACGTTCGAGGGTCCACGAAATATGTTCAGGGTGACCTCTTTTTAATTGATGGCGGTGGTAAGCTTTTTCAATTGTTGAATAAGACCTTCCAAGAATTTTTTCGGCCTGTTTTTGATTCAAGTTAAGCCCCATAA
>CAYZKP010000041.1:3387-6590 GCA_964479245.1 uncultured Candidatus Saccharibacteria bacterium
GCAAGTTCTTTTCGAAGCTCTGCATCGTGAGTATCTTTTTGTTCTGAAGATTTTTCAGAAGTTCTTTTTTCCGCCGCCATTCTTTTTACCTTTTCAAACATCTTTTCTGAGCTCATTGTATCCTTTTCAGAGAGACACATTCAATCTTGTGGATCTTGAAAAATGTCGTACAATATTTTGTAATTCATGACGCTTTTAAACTTTTTTAAACGACAGAAAAAACTTCCCGAAATTCTTCTTGTGGACAAACCAAGGGGCATAACTTCTTATGATGTGATTCGGAAGCTCAAAAAGCGATATGGCAATCTAAAGATTGGGCACGCTGGCACGCTTGATCCTTTGGCAACGGGGCTTTTGATCATTGGAATAGGGAATGGTACAAAGAAAATGAGCGAATTTTTGAAACTCTCCAAGGTATATGAGGCGCACATTCTCTTAGGAACAAAAACCGACACAGGCGATGTTGGTGGGAAAATTCTTGAGGAACAAAAGATTACTTTTGTTGACGAAAAAGAAGTTGAGCGAGTCTTTAAGGGCATGCTCGGGGATATTCTGCTCAAAGTTCCCGTATATTCAGCAATAAAACAAAAAGGAATTCCTTTATACAAACGCGCGCGGTGCGGAGAGAAAGTAATACCGCCAGAAAAAACAATGCACATTAAACGGATGGATTTTCTTGGAATGTTGCAGACAGAAGGAAAATTTGTTCTTTTTGCTGAAATGGAGGTGGGAAGCGGGACATACATTCGCTCGGTTGTGGAAGAAATCGGAAGGCGGCTCAATATGCTCGCGACCGTAAAAGAATTACGCCGGACAAAAATCGGTAATTTTAATATAACTGACGCTCAAACGCTAGAAGAAATATAGAATATATTTCATGCCAAAGTTCTTGAGAACTTTGGCATGAAATTGCGTGTACGTGATAAACATATATGAGGAAAATTTTAAAACAAGAATTTTTTAATAGGAAAACTGCTACGGTCGCTCAAGATTTACTTGGGAAATTTTTAGTGAGAAAGATTGGCAAAAAAGAAATCGCGTGTATGGTTACAGAAACAGAAAGCTATGATGGACCGCACGATAAAGCGTCTCATGCGCACAAGGGCAAAACAGAGCGTACAAAAGTAATGTTCGGTTCCGCGGGGTATTTTTATGTGTATCTCTGTTATGGAATGCATTTTATGCTTAACGTCGTAACCGGCCCAAAAGGTTATCCTGCTGCTGTTTTAATCCGAGGAGTAGAAGGTGTTAATGGACCCGGTAAACTTACAAAATACTTATACGTTGATAAAATTCTCAATACTCAAAAAACCGAGCCGTCTTCAGGGCTCTGGTTTGAAGATAGGGGGATAAAAATTAAAAAATCGCACATAAAAAAGACGCCGCGAATTGGCGTCTCGTATGCGGGGCTAAAATGGTCTCAGAAAAAATATCGTTTTGTTCTTAAATAAATAAGAGGCCTGACACTGCTCGGAGAAAGCTTGTTTTTAAAAAATCAGCGTGGTAAGTTTTTTCTAGAAATGGAGCAAGGAGATATCCCATGAAGTACGATTTTCTTGATACCCTCGGCATTACAGAAACAAATTTTGGAGCATGTTACGGCACATGGGCATTTCCGCAAGCGGTAAAAGATCTCATTTCTTTTGATCCATCTACCGAAAAATCGATTGCTCGTGTTCTTGAAGCTGATGCTGAAAGTTGTGAATGTGTTGTGGCAGAAGCAGAAAAGGCCCTTGAGACATGGCGCATGACTCCTGCGCCAAAACGCGGAGAAATTGTCCGACAGCTTGGAAATGAATTGCGAACATATAAAAAAGAACTTGGAGCCTTGGTAAGCCTTGAAATGGGGAAAATTCGCGCCGAAGGCGAGGGTGAAGTGCAGGAAATGATTGATATGTGCGACTTTGCTGTAGGTTTGTCTCGACAGCTCTACGGCATTACGACTCATAGCGAGCGACCCATGCATCGTATGTATGAACAATGGCATCCGCTCGGAGTTGTCGGAATTATTACTGCGTTTAATTTTCCAGTAGCGGTGTGGGCATGGAACGCCGCGATTGCCGCGATTTGTGGCAATACCATGATTTGGAAACCATCACGAGAGACACCACTGTGCGCGATTGCTGTACAGCATATCTGCAATAGAATCATGGAACGCAATGATTTGAAGGGGGTATTCAATCTTCTCGTGGGGGCGGGTGATGTAATTGGTGAGCGGCTAATAACCGATGAGCGACTTCCCTTAATCAGTTTCACGGGTTCGGTTAAAATGGGTCGCCACGTCGCAGAAAAAGTGACGCAACGGCTCGGTAGGGTGTTGCTTGAACTTGGCGGGAACAATGCTGTCATTGTGCTTAATGACGCCGATCTTAATCTTGCGGCACGTGCCGTTCTGTTTGGCGCGGTTGGCACAACGGGACAGCGTTGTACCACGACCCGTCGCCTCATCATGCAAAAAGGAATTGCCGGAGAGCTTACTACGCGGCTTGTAAAGGCATACGAACAGTTACGAATTGGCGATCCGCTTGACCCCGCGACTCTTGTAGGACCACTCGTAAATCAAAAAGCTGTGGACGACATGATGGAAGCGCTCACAAAGATAAAATTACAAGGTGGCGAAGTTTTGTGCGGAGGTAAGCGTGTTGATCGTCCGGGGTTTTTTGTTGAACCAACGCTTGTGAAAGCGCACAAAAATATGTCAATTCTTCGGGAAGAAACTTTTGCGCCCATTCTTTATTTGCTTGAAGTGGAAACAGTGAAAGACGCCATAGAACTTCACAATAATGTGCCACAAGGGCTTTCGTCCGCCATTTTTACGACGAGTTTAGCCAGCGCCGAATATTTTTTAAGTCACCGAGGAAGTGACTGCGGAATTGCTAATGTAAATATTGGAACAAGCGGCGCAGAAATTGGTTTAGCGTTTGGTGGCGAAAAAGAAACTGGTGGCGGTCGTGAAGCGGGGAGTGACGCGTGGAAGTTATATATGAGGCGTCAAACATGTACGATTAATTGGTCGTCTGAATTGCCACTTGCGCAAGGAATTACGTTTGGGGATTAATAATGTCCAAGGCGCGGAAATACACCGCGCTTTTTTCATGTACCATTGTTCGTGACAAAAGGGACGAATGCAAATCCGGGGAATTCTTGTTCTTCAAACGTGCCATCTTCTTTTTTAATAAAAAGCCAGATTGAGTTTTGAATTG
>CAYZKP010000042.1:0-262 GCA_964479245.1 uncultured Candidatus Saccharibacteria bacterium
CGGATTCCCCCGAGCTATTCGTGTCTCGAGGTACTCGGGAAAAACAATCAGAAAGAAATTTTAATTTTCGCATACGGGGCTATTACCCCCTTGGGCTCCGCTTTCCAGCGGATTCTGCTAATTAAAATATTTTTTGACTTTCCGGGCTACACCCCACTGTTTCCCCACAACACCCCTCGACTCGGCGCTACGCACCTCGCTCGGGGCAAGCCCACTACAATTAGATTCTATGAAAAAATCCAATTTAGAAGGTTTACCCTGA
>CAYZKP010000042.1:272-6584 GCA_964479245.1 uncultured Candidatus Saccharibacteria bacterium
TACACCCCACTGTTTCCCCACAACACCGGCCGCATCGCGCGAAGCACGATGCATAGATAATGGAAAGTAGAATGTAGAAAGTAGTTTATAACCATCGTGTCGTTATTTATATCTACTCTCTCCACTCTCTACCCGCTACTTTCTAGAGCATCACACGCCGTGTGATGCGGCCGGTTTGAGCTTCTCCCCTTTCGCTCGCCGCTACTTAGGGAATACTGAGAACTTTTTAATTTATGAAGGCGATTGCCGCTCCCATAAACTAAAAAGTTCAAATTAGTTTCTTTTCCTCCAGGTACTAAGATGTTTCAATTCCCTGGGTCTGCTTCCGTCCAAATTTTTGAGCTCTTGACAATTAATAACTTTTTGTTAAATTTTTTTTAGTTCAAGCACACCAACATATTGGAGTTGCAAGGTGGTTGAAATTAATTACGCCACACTCAATTTTCATAACTTGCGACAATTTCTTTTATAAATCTTCTTGATACAAATTGGTTTATCAGGGCATCAGGAGTAATTTTCATCCTTTTCGCCATTAGTACTCCAACAATTGGACTCCATATATTAATAGCGACTACAAGCATCTTAATTCCTTGGTATGTTTGGTTAATAGATGGATTCGTATCGGCCATTCTTCTTGTGTTTGCTTTATTCGGAGTTCTTCTGCTTCGTGGATACTCTCAAAGTTAATGCGAACATAAAGGCCTCCTCAAACATCCTCTACGCGGGATGTTTTTAATTTTATTTGTATTTATAAAAGCTCAAAAATTTGGACGGACCTCCACGATGTACGTGGAGAGGTTTCCCCATTCGGAGATCTCCGGGTCAAAGGTTGCTCGGCACCTCACCGGAGCTTATCGCAGCCACGCTACGTCCTTCATCGCCTCTTAGAGTCAAGGCATCCACCATACGCCCTTGTTAACATTCTATTAGAAAATCTAAAAACCACTTTTTAGATTTCTTTTTTTACTATATATATCTGTCTCCGAACGGCACGAAAAGACCCCAATACTATTGGGATAGTTAAACTTCCGTCAGGACAGGATTTTATCCCGTTCCAAATCGCGGGCGCGAAACAGCAAATATGACATATGCAACTGAAATTAATATCACAGATAACACAATAGGCTATTGCACTTTCGGCGCCCGCGCCCTATTTGGAACGGGATGAATTGTCAAAGAGTAATCAGACAAGATTTCGGTGTTTCTGTGGGGTTTTTAAAAATGAAAAAACCGCCTGGGGCGGTAGAGCAATACAATAAAATTGCGCTGGTTGTTTTACCGCCTTTTGAATTTCTGGTTTATCTTTCTTATCATGTACCATCCATTATATAGAATCGCAGATCCTTGTCAATAGAGTGTGCAATTTTAAAAAAGAAAAAGGGTAATTCGTCAAAAAAAAGACCGTATTCAAACAAAAAATCCCGCCGCTTGCGGGATTTTTTGTTTGAATAATAAGACCTTTTACCCGTTGTGAGAAATATCCTTGCGAAGCTTTTCAATAAAACGAGAAGCAGCTTCCTGGCCTCCAAATCCGAACGCAAGTCCGATCGCAAGCGACAGAGCAATCACTACACCCGTAAACAACGTCTGTGCAAAAAAGTTTGCGACGCCAAGTTGGGAAAGCGCGATCAAAAGAGCAAAAACCCAAATTGACCACCTCGTTAAGCCTCCAAGAAAGTGCGCCACACGAATCTCTGCGGCTCTCGCGGCGCCAACCACCACTTTCTGCGAAGCATCTGCAACAACTGCTGCGACAATAAGAATAAGCACGGCAACAATGACCTGCGGAATAAATGTCAACACGACATCCTGCAAAAAGATATTGACTTGACGGAGTCCAAGCACTTCAAGAGTCGCAACCTAAAAGACAACGATCACAAACCATTTGACGAGCTCTCCCAAAAACCGTCCTGAGTCGAGTCGAAATCCTCCACGGCTCAACACATCTTCGACCCCAGCGGACTTCAATGCAGTGTCAACCTTTATAGAGCGAACAATCTGCGCGATAACACGACCAAGAAGAACCCCGACGAACCAGCCGACAACGAAAATGATAATCGCAATTACAACAGTCGGGACAAAATCAACTATCCCAAGCCAAATGTCTTGAAATGATCTGGTGAGTACAACTCCCCATGTTTCTAATAACATAAAAACTGAACCCAAAAAATACATGCAAAAGGAAACAAGCCCCTTAACACTTTTTCTTGGGCAAAAACCGTTAATCGGTTAAATAAAGCTTATAAATCCTCGTTTGACCTCAACGAGAAATATTTTTACTGAATAACGGGCTCTATGCCCGGTACTCGACCGCTTTCAAAGCTCCTTTTATAATATCACGAAAAGCCTTGTCGTTCTTGAATTAAACTGTGGATAAATAAAACCTAGTGCAAAAAGGTTAAAAAGCTTATTTTCAAGGTTTTTGGAAGTCACACGCCGATTTTATTGACTAAAATCTCGTGCGGATAATCTAAAACATCACGAATAAATTTGTCATAGATGCCGCGCCGGTAGAGAAAATCGTCTGTTTTCATAACTGCATAATGTAGCTCCCTCCCGATTTCCGCTTCAAGGCTACGAAAAACATTTTTTATTGCTGGCGACCTCAACCGTTCCCCGACAAGCAGGACGTCCACCCTTCCTCGTGTGTCTGTACGCTCTATTTCATCAACGAAAATGCCCGATACAATGAGCAATTTTAAATTACCGATGTTTTTGAAACGGTTGACCACGATATCTTTTTGAAAAGAGTCACCACTTAATAAAATGTTTTGCAATTGTTCGATAAAAGGAAAGCTTTGATCAAGAATCCATCCTCGCGCCTTGTGTTTGTAGACTGCAGCTCCTTTTTTTGTGTTCTTTTTAACTTCCTTTGTGAAATGTTTGTGTTTTATAAGTCCCAAGCTGTAGATTCTAGAAATTTCCCTGCGAGCGACCTCCGGCGATACTTGAGCTCGTTTTTTAACATCTTTTGTTTCAAAAGGAGCATCTGGATTGAATAAAAAAAGACGCAAAATCTTGACATACGCAATCCCACCGAACAGCTTCGTTAGAGTATCCATAATAGAAATGTAGCACGAGTTTTGTGAGAACGCCCTTGACATAACGAATAAGTTTTGATGACATAACCGTCGTACATAATGTAGCCCCTTTTTAAACAGTCGCTGGCGGGTCGACACAGGCACTTTTCGAGGCGTCTTCTTTTATTTCGTTTGTTATCGAAAGTTGTATAAAAGTATCCAGTCCAAACAACTGGGGATGTTTTTGTTCAGAGCTTTCACAAAGTGGGTTTTCACAAGGTGTAACCTTGTAAACTGTAGATTGTGGAAAACTCGTCAAGGATACACCTTGTGAAAACGGGGTAAAACCTCGGCTTTGGTCGACCTTTGACATCTTGCACCGCGCATTATTCATTCCATATTACATCATTCAATAAAAATCCTTCCAAGGTTCAACCTCGTCACCGAGGTTGAACCTTGGAGTTACTTTTCCACAGGTTTATCCACAAGTTTCCAAGGATCAACCTTGGAAAAATCAAAAACGGCCAGAATTGGCCGTAGATTCACTATTGTGTAAGAATCCCGATATCGTTATGGTGCATCGTTATCATCTCTGTACCGCTCAAGAATTCGCCTCTCAAATATTTTTGATACTCTTTGCTCCGCGGCCTCATGAGCCATTCAATTTTTTCGGGTGTCATATTAATTTGTACCGCAACAACTTCGGCGCTACTCAGTTCTTTGTCCCCCACGCAGAGACGTCCGTGTACCTTTCTGCTTCTATTCCCACGTTCAAAAACCGATGCTCTCACAATTACTTCAGCATTCATTGGTACTGGATGATTATAAAGAACTAGAATTTGCCGTGTCACAAACCAAACGGACGGATTTGCGCCAAATTTAAGTTTGTTTTGAATATGAAAATCCCATAGTGCTGTAAAAATGAGCGGACAGTCAAGAAGGGTAGCTTGCACGCCGCCATGCATTGTGTTGTGAAATCCGGCAACGCAGTCTGGCTTTGGCATGAAACGAGTTTCGGTCGCAATGTGTTCATAATGAGGAACAACAAATGTTTTTAATTGAAATCCATGTGGATTTGATGGTCCGCACCCCTTGCAGGTATTCCCCGGAAAATAATCTTGAAGCGGCTTTGTGATATCAAACATTCATCATCTCTCTAAAATCAAACCTGCTTACAGAGTAAACAAAGAACGCATCTGTGTCAAAAATTAAAAAATCCGTCAACTAAGTTGGCGGAGAAAAATAAAACAAAGTAAAACTACTTTAACGATTTAAAAGGAAAATTAAGGATATTACTGTTATAGAGATCGCCGTGACAACAACTGCGGAGATAACACTTTTCACAAATAGGTATAACCGAGACTGTCGACCACGCATTGCCGGCTTGACGACTTTTTGGAAATAGTCGTTCGGCGTCATTCCTGCCGCCTCGGCCTGTGTTTGGATAAACTTTAAGAATTTAGCATCGTCTACTTCCTGTTGTTGGCGAAGACGTATAATGGGCAACATTGACATTGGTTACCTCATTGTTCCGGTACCTATCTGGAATAAATAATAACACACAATAAAAATCCGCGCAAGTGCGGATTTTTATTGTGTAAGGATGAGTGGGAGAAAATTATTTAAGCTCCACCTTCCCACCGGCTGTTTCAATTTTCTTTTTCAATTCTTCCGCGTCTGCTTTCTTCATCCCCTCTTTGAGCATCGCCGGCGCTCCGTCAACGAGATCTTTTGCCTCTTTAAGACCGAGTCCGAGCACTTCTTTCACCACTTTAATAACTTGAATCTTTTGGTCACCGCCCGAAGTAAGCTCAACATTAAATGTTGATTTTTCGGCAGCAGCGCCGGCATCGGCACCTCCTGCCGCAGGAGCTGCGGCGACTGCCGCAACGGCCTGTGCCGAAACACCAAACTTTTGTTCAAGCACCTTCACGAGCTTTGATAAATCAAGCACGCTCATTGATTCTATTTTTTCAACAAGGTCCTTAAACTCTTTTGGAACCTCTACCGCAGTTGCTTCTGCTTCGTTTTTTGGTTGTGCAAGAGTCATATATTTATTAATGTTTTTTAATTCAATAAACTAGTAATTAATTCTTCTGTGCAATTTGATTAAGCGCCACGACAAACGAGCGCATCGTGTTGTGAAGTACCCCAACCGTATTTTGAATCGGAGCATTCAACACAACCGCCAATTGCCCCAAAAGGATTTCGCGACTTGGTATTTTCGCAAGTGCGACAACTTCTTCTTTTGTAATATATTGCTTTTCAAAAATGCCGCCAAGAGCACGCACCGCTCCTTCAAATTTTTTTTCAAAAAAAGCAACGCCTTTTGCCGGCTCAATCAAGTCATCTCCATATGCAAGCGCAACTTCTCCAGAAAGATTGGGAACCGCGCCATCTCTCTCCGTCTCGCCAAGCACCCGCTTGAGTAGAGTTTTCTTGACGACCAGGTAGCGTATACCTTTCTCGCGAAAATTTCTCCGCAACTCGTTCACGCGAGCAACAGAAAGTTTATCAAACTTCACAAACACGACCGAAGCCGCATTTTTAACTACATCGGTAATTTTTTCTATTATCTCCGCTTTTTTTTGTTTTGTTATTGCCATTTCAGATTAACTAAAAAAGGTCCTTACAAAGGACCGGAGCCGTCTTGCCAATAAAAGAAAAGACGATTCGACCTCGGCGGGACTTATGATCGCCCGCTGTCTCCGATCTATAAAGATTAAGTATATATAAAGGAAATACGCTGTCAAGAAAAGGGCCGCTTTTTTTGAGCGGCCGCAAAACACTTAATTATTATTCATGCCACTGAATTTCACGCGCTATGTTTTTCTCTAAAAAAATATTCAATAAGTGATTAAGGTCAAATCGTGTGTCACGGTGATATTTAATCGGATTAACGCAAACAGGACTAATCGGTAGCAAGCCGGATACTTCGTCAATAAAACGAACTGAGAATATAGAATCGCCCTCTTCCCAAACAACATTGCGAAAAAGGACACCGTCCTGTTCCGCGCGCGCAATCATGACCGCAACAGCATGTTCATCATTTTTTTTATAAAAACTGTAAAAATGCTGTTCGGTCCTAAAGCGAACGTGGAATTTCCATTTATCTCTATCTTGATATTGTGGAACAGAAATTGTATCAATCGCTACTTCATACGCACCAGGAAAATCGGCGCAGTGTGATTTTTTTAAGCTTTCCATTCCGGACGAGCCATGCGTTAAACCTGGAGTCGGCCACAAAAGTGCAAGAGCGCATATAATCGTAGCAATCTTCTCGGTGTGCAAC
>CAYZKP010000043.1:0-6548 GCA_964479245.1 uncultured Candidatus Saccharibacteria bacterium
AAAAAATTAATGTTCGGGTAATTAATTCTCACACCATAAAACCACTTGATGAAAAAACGATTCTTTCTGCCGCAAAAGAATGTGGCGCGATTGTGACGGTTGAGGAACATCAAGTAATCGGAGGTCTTGGTGGAGCGGTGACTGAATATCTTGCGCACGCGCATCCAACTAATATTCTCCGAATTGGAGTCCAAAACAAATTTGGTCAATCCGGCGCGCCGAAGGAGCTCATTGAACACTACGGCATGGGAGTTTCTTCTATTAAGGAAGCCGTGAAAAAAGTTTTAGAACAAAAAAAATCTTGAAAAACTTTTTTCCACAAAGCGCGCGGAGCTTTTCTCTTTGAATGGGATAATCGGTAATAACAAACCATGGACATGTCGTTGCGTCAACTTGACAGTCCCGCAATAGCGGAGTTATTTTTATGTCAGTTTTCTGAAATCAAGAAAGGATACCTCATGGCAAGCACTGAACCGATCAAGCTTATTGCAGAGTCTGAACTTATCAGGAAAGCTGCTGCTTTTATGAGTTTGGTTCTTAAGGATGAGCCGAGGGAACATACATCGTATTTGACATTTGATTCTCTCTCTGTCGATAGTTTTAGTTTAAACGACAGAGGTTTTATTTCAGCACTTGAAAAAGCGGGGTTCACGTTTGGGCCAGGAGTGGGCGCGTCGCGCAAGGAGATAGTGTATCTTGATGGAGGTTCTAATCAAAAAGGTGCAGAGATTTTTGAATCAGATTGTTGGAGTTGGACAAGGAAGGAAGCTAATCCGCGGCTTGATGTACGTTTTCGTCTTTCGATAAGTGAGGAAAGAAGGGGGGTCGTATGTCTGCCGGAAGTGTGGGGCAATTGTGGAGGTGGCGCGTGCCATCAACCCACAATACAAAAATTCGTTGAAGTCGTAGCGATCTATTTTGTAGAAGCGCACGCTCTTATCAAAGAATGTGTGAAGGCTAAACCCTGTCCGGTCATCTCGTGGAGCGATATTGGTTTAGGGGGCGTGAAGTCGGTTGAACACCTTTTCCAAGAGCTTTTTGGAAAGAATGCAAACGTGCTTAAACTTGCTTACTCCAATATCTCACCTTTTAATCCAGATCCGCGTAATTGGCCCAGAAAAGAAGACAAGCTATTTGTTTTAGAGCCTGATCAGCCAAAACTTTTCAAACAGTGGAGGACACAGCTACAAGAGTTTGGGGATAGTTTGAGATAAATGTAAATAACGCGACAATGTGTCGCGTTTTTCTCTAATATATAATATGTGGTACATTTAATATAGAAAATACATGCATGGCGGGGGAGGAATATGAGCGAAAACAAGCTTCCCCAAAAATCTGCCGATTGGGGTTCGGAGCATCTTGTATTTACCGCTGAAGAGGGCGAATTGAGCGCGCGCTTAATTATCGGATATATACTCGGCGAATTTGAAATAGACGATAGATATGTTGTTGATTTTTCTTTAGAGAGGAAAAATCTTGAACAAACAGACAGGATACCGGACGCAATTAAACTCCGTCTTAATTTTGACAACTGGGACGATTTGAAGATTTGGGTTAACGAAATATTAGGAGGAATCTGTCTTGTTGTGTACATCAAAAATGAATGGAATAGAGATTTTACTATTACCGATGAGAAAATACACGAGAAGATAAGATCTTGTATTATGTTTATTTCCTCAAAATTTTCTGATGCGCGTAAACACATTCTATCGCTGAGAAAAAATCCTAAACTTTCTCAAGATAATGCAGATAAAAACAAGCCTCATTAAAGTATCATACGGCGATGAGGCTTTTGTTGTCGAGGCATAAACTCTGTACCCGAGAAGGATTTTTAGGTATACTTTTTAAATGCGTTCAGAGGAAATACGTACGAGATTTCTTTCTTTTTTTAAGAAGCGTGGACACGCGATTATTCCGTCTGCATCACTAGTACCCGAAAATGACCCAACAACACTTTTTACTGGTTCTGGTATGCAGCCACTTCTACCGTATCTTTTGGGAGAAAAACATCCGTATGGTACAAGATTGGTTAATTCTCAAAAAAGTTTTCGTGCGGAAGATATCGAAGAGGTGGGGGACAATCGTCATACTACTTTTTTTGAAATGCTTGGAAATTGGTCTTTGGGAGACTATTTTAAAAAAGAACAGCTTCGATGGTTTTTTGAGTTTTTGACGGAAGAAGTTGGACTTTCACCCGACCGTTTATACGTAACAGCTTTTATCGGTAATGAAAAAGCTGCAGTTATTAAAGACACTGAGTCCGCTTCAATTTGGAAGCAATTATTTAATGAAAAAGGTGTTGATGCCAAGGAGGTTGAAATTGGGAGTGAAAGTGATGGATACAGTAAGGGCATGCAAGGAGGGCGAATTTTTTTCTATGATGATAAAAAGAATTGGTGGAACAGAGGTAAGCCATCTCTTGAAACAACTCCAATAGGAGATCCTGCCGGACCAGATTCGGAAGTTTTTTATGATTTCAGAACTCCACACAATGAAAAATTCGGAAAAGAATGTCATCCCAATTGTGACTGCGGGAGATTTATGGAAATCGGCAATTCCGTTTTTATGGAGTATAAAAAGGAAGCAGATGGGTCATTTAGCCCTCTTAAACAGAAAAATGTTGACTTTGGAGGAGGACTTGAGCGTATTGCGGCGGCACGAGTGGATAATAATGATATTTTTCTTGTGAATCATGGATATATTATTAAGGCAATTGAAAAGGAAACTAAGACTTATTATCAAGATAATCTAAAGGCATATCGTATTATTGCCGATCATATAAAAGCAGCAGTATTTCTTATCGGCGACGGCGTTTTGCCGTCAAATAAAGATCAGGGTTATTTCGTACGGAGGTTAATTAGACGCGCGCTTATTTATTTTAATCAATTAGCGCCTCTTAGCGAGAAACGGAAAGGAAAAACGCGTATTACGTCGGGAACGGCTATTGCTTCCACTGTTGTACAGGGGATCGTACAGGAATATAAAAATCAATATTCTAATTTAAAAGAAAAAGAAATTGAGATTTGGCAGATAATGACTGAAGAAGAAACAAGGTTTGTTGCCACTCTTATTGATGGCCTAAGAGAGTTTAACAGGATTTCTTCTGACATAGATATTTCGGGCAAAGACGCGTTTTTTTTGTTTTCCACATACGGATTTCCCATAGAGATGACAGTAGAGCTTGCAAATGAAAAAAATATTAAAGTAGACACGATTGGATTTGCGGAAGAGATGCAAAAACATCAAGAACTTTCCCGCAAGGGCGCGGAGAAAAAATTTAAAGGGGGGCTTGCGGGGCATTCCGACAAAGAAGTGCAATATCACACCGCAACACACTTATTGCATCAAACGCTGCGCACGGTTTTAGGAAATCACGTGTTTCAAAAAGGAAGCAATATTACGGAAGAGAGGCTTCGGTTTGACTTTTCGCATCCTAAAAAAATGACCGAAGAAGAAAAAAAGCAGGTTGAAAATATTGTTAACGAAAAAATAAAAGAAGCACTGCCGGTTTCATGGGAAGAAATGACGGCTGAAGAAGCAAAACAAAAAGGCGCAATTGGTCTTTTTGACGACCAATATGGAGAGAGGGTAAAGGTTTATCAAGTCGGGAACGAAGATACTGGCATTTTTAGTCTTGAATTCTGTGGGGGCCCACACGTTAAAAATACGAGCGAACTTGCAGGCACGTTTAAAATACAGAAAGAAGAAGCAGTTTCTCAAGGAGTACGGAGAATTAAAGCTGTTTTAGAATAACTTGCTCTAAAAGTAATTATCTGCTATATTTTTTCTTTATGAATGAAGTTAAGGAAAAACAAAAAAACGAATCTCTGATTGATGAAATGTTCCGTGTTGGAGCGCATTTTGGGTATTCTAAGACTCGTCGACACCCCTCTTTCAAACACGTCGTGTTTGGGGCAAAAAAAGGGGTTGATATTTTGGATTTAGAAAAAACGGGATCGTATCTTGCGAAAGCCCTTGAATTTATCACCGAATCAGCAAAGGCAAAAAAGACGTTTTTGATTGTCGGGACTAAACACGAGGCACGAAAGGCGGTTGAAGAAGCGGCGCGCACACTGTCACTGCCGTATGTTTCAAAGCGCTGGATCGGGGGAACGCTCACCAATTTCCCGGAGGTTAAAAAACGGGTAACGCGATTAATCTCACTTCTCTCCGATAGGGCAGAGGGTAAGCTTGATGTGTATACAAAAAAAGAACGGCTGTTGCTTGATAGAGAAATTGCGCGCTTGGAGATGTTTTTTGGCGGTGTTGTAAATCTCGTGAAAATTCCGGACGTCCTTTTAATTATTGATCCCCGTCATGAAAAAACCGCGGTTCAAGAAGCGCGTCAAAAATCTATTCCGATTATTGCGCTCGCAAGTTCTGACTGTGATATTACTCATATTACCCATGCGGTACCGGCAAACGACTCTGCGGTTTAAAGCATCATTTTCTTCTTGAATAAATTTATCAAAGCGTATGAAGAGGGAGTGAAACAGCAAGAAGTAGTTGCTAGTAAGTAGAGAGTTGAATATTGTCTGTGGCGACATTTCTTCATTCATAATTCTTATGAACATTACAACAGATCAAGTCAAAGCACTGCGGGATAAAACTGGCATCTCAGTGATGCAGTGCAAAAAGGCCCTTGAAGAAGCGGGGGGAGATATGGACAAAGCCTTAGCGTTTTTGAAAGCAAAAGGCGCTGAAATTGCATCAAAAAAATCTAGCCGCGAGCTTCACTCAGGCGCCGTTGCCTCATATGTGCACAGCAATAACTCGGTGGGGGCAATGGTATATCTTTCCTGTGAAACAGATTTTGTGGCGCGCAATGAAGAGTTCAAAACATTAGCGCACGATATTGCCATGCATATCACCGCTATGAATCCGCAGTTTGTGTCAGACAAGGATATTACGGCACATGATAAAGAAAATATTAGGAAACTCTTTGAAAAGGAAGTTGCGGAGAGTGGCAAACCAGCAGAAATACAGAAAAAAATGCTTGATGGTAAAGTGGCGACGTATTTTAAGGAGCGAACACTTTTAGATCAACCTTTTATAAAAGATCCGGATCATACGATTGGAGATGTGCTCACTGGCGCAATTCAAAAATTTGGCGAACGGATACAAGTTGAACGCTTTGTTCGTTTAACTATCTAATCAACATGTATACACTAATTATTTTTCTCACCTCTCTTGCCGGCATTGTCGCAATGATTTTTTATCGTCAATGGGAGATGAAATGCGGAAAGGTTTCCCCAAAAGGAGCGAATAACGCACAGTCGTTTATTTCTTATGAAGAAATTGTGGATGAGTGCAGGCGATGCTATACATGCATCCCGCGGGAAAAGATTGCGTCTGTGGCAAAACAAGGTTACGAATTGAGCGTGCGCATAGCGCAAAAGACCCTTGACCATATTGAACATATTCCATTAAAAAAGAAATTGTATTCTCTTATTGATCATATACAGGGCAGGCAAGAAATATACACAAACGGCAAATCAGCGTCCCCATTTATAAAAGACATTTTATCACACAAAGAAAATTTCCGTCGAAGAGAAAGCGAGGAAGGAAAATCCTAGTTTCTCTCTATTGGTGGTAGATTGACTTGTAAAAATTTTGCCGCCTTAGCTCAGTTGGTAGAGCAACGCTTTTGTAAAGCGTGGGTCCGGAGTTCGAGTCTCCGAGGCGGCTAAAGTGGATAAATCTGAGTAAATAAGAAACCATGCTCAAGAAACAATACATTGAAATTAAGACCTCCGAAGAGGCGGAAGCGCTAGATATTCTTAAAAAAAGAAATGATCCGGAAGCGAAGCGGCTTTTACGGTTTTTGAACCTGCCGGACTTGTCACGGACAGCAACTAGTCCGCTTAAGGAAATTGTTGATCGCGCCTCAAAGGTAAAAAGCCTCGAGGGTTTTGACGTTATTAAAATTCCTGAAATTGTTTCCACGCATATTTTATTTGATCTTTTTAATATGCCGGAAGGGCACCCTGCGCGCAGCAAATCTGATACCTATTATGTTTCTGATGAATATGTCTTACGAACTCACGATACAGTGTTTTGGTATTATTATTTGAATCATCCCAAAATAAAGGAAAGAATTGCGAAGAAAGAAACCTTAGGGGTAATTTGTTATGGAAAGGTGTATCGCAAAGATGAAATTGACCGTCGCCACATGAATGTGTTTCATCAGTTTGGCGGCTTATATATCGGGCCAGACGATAAAATCAACATAACACCAGATGATTTGAAATATACTCTTTCGGAGATTGCGAAAAGTGTTTTTGGCAATGTTAATTTCCGTTTTTACGACCACACATTTCCTTACACTGATCCAAGTTTTGAAATGGAAGCGGAAATAAACAACCAATGGATAGAGATGCTCGGTTCCGGCATGGCGAGAAAGAGCGTTCTTTCAAATTTTGGTTTAACGGGTTATCATGGATGGGCGTTTGGTTTTGGTTTGGAGCGTTTGGCAATCGCAAATATGCAGCTTCCAGATATCCGACTATTGTGGTCGGACGATCCGCGTATTAAAAAACAACTACGGC
>CAYZKP010000044.1:0-5097 GCA_964479245.1 uncultured Candidatus Saccharibacteria bacterium
AAAAGCCGAGACATAAACTCTATCAAGAATTCACGATTTTAATGGTTCAACCAGCTCACCACAAGACGGCGACCCGCCCTTGCCAATGCTACTCAGGGCAAGTCACTCAGGACAAAGAAAATTGTCATTCGCCTTCGCGCCGCCGGCATAGCCTTTAGCAATGCACGGCCGAAGCTTTAGCGAAGAAGGCCCATCGGAGGGTTGATTTATCAAATGACGCTTGATATACTAACGACAGAGTCACAATTTTCCTCGGAGAATTGCCATGTTTGATGTTGTGAAAGTGGAGAAAAGAGGACGAAAGATTCCTATTCCTGACATTGGCCAAACACCCATTGTGACAACACAGCGTCTAATCGTTGTTGGAAATATGGACGTAAATGATAGTTACGGCAATCCTATGCGCGTTGCACAGGACGTAACGAGGACGTATGAATATGGGGTTTGGATAACGTTTGCGATGAAAGAGCAAAAAAATTTTACCAACGCAGTGCTATACCTTCTTGATGAGCAAACAGCATATGAATGCTTGGACGACGAATTTAGGGAATGGTTCGAAAATATTCCGCCTGAAGCATTCGAGGAAGGTGCCGCCGCAGATCCTTATGCGTAACCTAAAAACGTGAACAACAAAAACATATTTTTGATTTTGATATCTGCCTGACCCCGAGCTAAACAGCAACGGGTCTTTTTTATATAAAACTCAATTGTTCAATTTCTAATTTAATTTTTCTTCAATCTAAAGTTCTAGCTCGACTACCTCGGCTAGAATTGGGACAGGCTCACTCACCACAAGACGGCGACCCGCCCTTGCCAAGCCTGCCTGCCGGCTAGGCGGGGCTACGGACGGGCAAGAATGTTGCCGTTTTTTGTTTGACTTTATGGCATTTTTGATGTATTATTGTGGAAGTTAAATTTGCATCGATCATTCTCAACTGAATAGGAGGAACAAGAAGTGAGAAAACCGTACATCGGGATTACTGGATTCGTGTCTTTAAATGACGCAATGCAGGTACTTGGCGCAATTTCTGTAAACACGGATCGGCTGGTTATGGTGGGCGTTCTTGCGAGCTTGAAAACCATGCGAGGCGCTCAGAACAAGTGGCCGAATCGGTATCCTGCAATGGACAAGATTGCCGATATTTTCCCAAATCATTCGCTTGCGCTGAATCTGATTCACTACAACACGAAAGAGAAGGATACACTTGGCGATCAGCTTGTCGCGATGACGGAGTTCGGCGGTGTAAACATGCACGGCTTTCAGCTTAACATCGCGTGGCCATCATTGAATGTTCTTCGGAGATATCGCAAAGAGCATGCCACGAAGCAGATCGTCTTGCAGGTCGGTGGACATGCCTTTGAGATGGTGAACCATTCGCCGGAACAACTCGCCGCAAGAGTTGCCGAATATGATGGGGTGGTTGAATATGTGCTTCTTGATCCGAGCGGTGGTTACGGCAAGCCGTTTGATCCAATGCTGGTTCGCGATTATCTTTTGGCGCTCGAGGCGCAGCATTTCGGAATTGGTCTCGGCGTTGCCGGTGGCCTAAGCCCGACAACGCTTGATCTCGTTCGGCCACTTGCAAAAGAGTTCCCGGATTTGAGTATTGATGCCGAGGGCCGTCTGCGGACACCGGAAGACCATCTGGACCTCGCGGTGTCGAGCGAGTATCTTCGCAAAGCGTTTGAAATGTTCAATGGCGCCTAAGGATGGCGCCAACAATGCAGAATGCCTCCGTCGCGTGACGGAGGCATCTTTTTTACCAATAGTTGACTGTCTTGAAAGGAGAAATTGATCCTTTTATTTACCAAGTTGCGGTTTATACTGAACGAAGTTGAAGTATCGCAAACGCGCGAAGCGCGCAGAGCCAAATTGGACGAAAACATTGACATATACTGTTTTTTATTACAAACTATTTCAAGACAATAACTCGGGAGATTCAATTGCCGTTTCCAAAGGGTCATAACGCAGGCAAAGAAAAACATGAAAGTGAACGAGGAGCATTTAATGCCGCCCTTAAAAGATGGAAAGATGAGCCCCCTGAATCAAGAAAGAGATCGCGATTGGCACAGGATGTGTGCTCCCATGCCGGCGCAATGAACGTTAAGCTAAGAGATTTAGTTGATGAAAAGACTGCAGAGGCAATATTGGAAGATATGAGAAAGTGTCTTTGAAGAAGTTCGCTGCGATGAAGCTCTGCAGACGATGCCGCGGTTCAGGATTTTTATTCCGTCTTAGAAAAGAGAAGCCTGCAAGGAAATGGTTTAGGAAATGCACTTCTTGTGGTGGACGCGGAGTAAAAATCAAGGGCGGAAAAATTTTAAAGTCGCTCGCGCCTCGATATGTTGGCAAAAATTCTCAATTATCACAACATCCCGAACTACGATTTTAGTTCGGGATTTTTTATAGAGAAAAACAAAGTCTAAGGTGCACAAACCTGTCCGCAGTGGAAGCGCGACGGAGGGTCTATAAGCAACAGCTTTGACCTTAACAAAGAAAAAAACTGGCAAAGTGCCAGTGTGTTACTAAAAATCAATTATTTTTCTTTCTTTGATTTGTGCGAGGAACTCGTTTAGATTCTCAACAGACTTTCTCTCTGCAACACCTTTGACAATGTCGCCCACATTTGAGGGCAAAAGAGACCGCGACGAGCACTCAAGAAGCGAAACTAATGTCATATAATCAATTGCCGACTGAGAAGCGCTCGGAATGAAATCGTCAATCGCGCGATGCAGAAGCGCCTCGTCAACCGTCCTGCCAGAGGCAAAGCGAAATGCATTTAAAACAATCATTTCGACGTCCGCACCCGAAAGACCGTTCACTTTTTCAGCAAAGGGTAAAAATTCTGCTACGTTCGTCGGGATCTTGTGTCTTTTAAACATAACCTTAAAGATGTCCGGCAATTCTGCCACAGACGGCATCGGTATAAGTATTCTCTGATCGCCGCGCCCACTGCGTTTCAGTGCCGGATCAATCCTGTCGGGCCTGTTTGTGCAGGAAATGACAACGACCTTCCCGCGGATTCGCGGATCAGATAAAAATTCCATCCACATCTTCATAAGCCGCTCCGAAACACCAGAGTCCCCTTTTGGTGCGTCACGTTGGGCATCCGCAAGATCAGCCTCATCATTCATCACGACAACGGGTGTGAGCGACCGCAACGCATAGATAAACTTTTGCATTCGAGCCTCTGATTCGCCAACCCACATTGAACGAATGTTTTTTGTCTTAATGAAATTAAATTCTGCTTCTTTTGCAAGTGCCTCAACAAGTGCGGTTTTCCCTGTCCCCGGAGGACCCATAAGGTACACTCCCATAGGAACAAGGCGATACTCACCACTCTTGATTGCGCTTAAAACCGTTTCGCAAAAATATTTTTTAACGTGCGCAAGTCCACCGATATCCTCAAAACCCTGTTGCGCCTCCACTATTTCTAACAACTCTCCATATTCATTGTTCAATATGATTTTCTTACGATCTTTTACGAACTTAAGACTAATCGTTTCTCCTGTTTTTAATGTTTGGGTAAAGATTTCTGCTATTTGCCTGAAACTCATCCCTTGAGTTGCGTGAGCAAAATCTGCAATGTTAAATTCGGGGGGCAAGGAAATCACTTGGCCAATTTTTTCGATTTCATTTTGTACGTCTTTAATTTTTTGTTTTCCTTTTGCCGCACTTTTTTTGGAGCGTCGTTGTAGTGACTGTATTTTTTTCTCTAGTATTTCTTTCCGGCGCGCCTCAGTGGTAACATAGGCAATAAAATCAAATCGTTCTTCTTTTGTCGGTTTTGGAACAAATACCTGGAATGCAGCGGAGCCGCTATTTCGCAATTCTCCAGATATTTTTGTTATTTCGTCCGTGAGCAATAAAATAATATTATTTTTTGCTCTTAATTTTTCACTCTGGCTCCAATTCCGTAATGTTTGAATGTTAACTCGTTCACTCGCTGGAAGTAAGGCGTTCGGACCAGCATTCGGCGCAATAAAATGAGCAGATTTAAATACAACTGCCATATTTTCGACTTTATACAAGACTTTTTCAATAAGCGGCAAACAGGTATTTGGATCTTGCGGGAGCCCGCGCTTTGCGGCAAGTCCAGCTTTCGCGGCAAGGACAGGGTTGCTACTCCCGAGGTCCTCTGTTTCGAGGCCACACAATTGCTTAAATTCCTTTTCCATGGCCGATGTCAAAAACCTCATTCCGGAAGAAACGTCGTAAAAAAGCACCATGTTCCTTTCACTAAATACCTTTCGTAAAAATTCTCTAAACGAGAGGTATGCTTCAGTCGCCTCTTCGGCACAATCTGGATTCAAAACTAGACCATCGGTATCTCCGTGAAAAACAAATACGTGAGCCATGCCAGATTGAAATGGAAGCTGGAAATCTTTTTCCAACCATTCCGGAGCTTTATACGTCAGGGTTTCGAGATCTGGTGTGTCCGCCGTGTTCTTCATCTTATTGCTCCTGTTTTAAAAAATGTTGGTGTTCAACATGTTCAGGTATTCCCTGCCCCGATTCGCGCTCTTCAGAGACGGTGATGGTAATGCCAAATTTTTGCGCAAGCATCAAAAATTTTGCTTGCTCTTGTTTTAACGCAGCTCGGGATTCAAAATGCTCAAACACAAGCACTCCTTCACCGGCTGCGCCAAGTGAAACTTTAAGATATTTGTGAACAGCGGAAGGTTCTTCTTTCTCTCCTTCAAGCACAAGAGATGTCGTGCCATCAACGGTTTTCTTTGATAACACGAAGCGATAGTCTAAAAGCTCAGCAATGATTCCAATAATTTCCATTTGAAATCGCTCGGATACTTTTCGGGCGATAACTTCAACTTTTTTCTTTTCATTCGCATCTCGATAAGACGCCTTCATTTCAAGTTCGCCTTTTGAAACACTAAACGTGACTGGTTCTGTTCTGCCCACTGCTTTACGCGCGCGTTTCAATGCCTCATCGAATAAAAGATCCGTCTCTAATCCAGATACCCAATCCAAGAAAACCACATCATCAACACCCATAGTTTCAAGTAATTGTTTGTCTATTTTTGGTGCCCTTACTTTTTCACTAAACTCTTGGGGAAGCTTCGGCGGGACCTTAATCC
>CAYZKP010000044.1:5107-5437 GCA_964479245.1 uncultured Candidatus Saccharibacteria bacterium
CCGTGAAATATTTTTATACCCGATGTCGCACGGCATGGATGCTCCTTGATTTCAAGTTGCTAAACGAAACTGTTATCGTATTACCACGTTTTTGTTTTTTTAGCAAAATTGACATTTGAATATCTATATTGTGTTATATAGACACATTTTACGCTAGAAAAAGCGCTCATCACTGAGCGCTGTTATTTTAAATTCTTAACCCCTTCTTCTTAGGGGTAGTAGATTTTTTTTTAGCTTGATTTGCTTTTGCAGTTTTCTTTTGGGAAGCTGAAACGCCTCTCCCTTTAAGAGCTACTTCAAGAGGCGCCAAAGCAGATGCCACTGATTGTA